>CAZJGT010000015.1:0-27331 GCA_964545565.1 uncultured Thermoleophilia bacterium | reverse complement strand
CTACACGAACGTGCTCGTGGTCGGCGCCGAGGTCCTCAGCAAGATGGTCGACTGGCAGGATCGCAGCACATGCGTGCTCTTCGGCGATGGCGCCGGCGCCGTGCTCGTCCAGCCCACCGACAACGGCAGCATCTTCAGCTTCGACCTGGGCAACGACGGCAGTGGCGCCCCCAACTTGCTCGTTCCGGCCGGCGGCAGCCGCATGCCGGCGAGCTTCGACACGGTGCGCGATCACGAGCATGCCATGCATATGTCCGGCGGCGAGGTGTTCAAGTTCGCCACGCGTACCGTCGTCGACTCGTGCCGGAAGGTCCTCTCCGACGCCCAGATCGGCGTGGAAGACGTCGACCTCTTCGTCCCGCACCAGGCCAACATCCGCATCATCGAGTCGGCGTCCCGTCGACTCGGCATGACCGACGGCCAGGTCTTCGCCAACCTCGATCGCTACGGCAACACGTCGTGCGCGTCGATTCCGTTCTGTCTGCATGAGGCCAGCGAGAACGGCCGCCTCAAGAAGGGCGACACGCTGCTCATGGCCGGCTTCGGCGCGGGTCTCACATGGGGCTCGTGTCTGACGAAGTGGGAGCTGTAGTCTAGCCTCGTGAAGAAGCTCGTCCTCATGTTCCCCGGCCAAGGGTCGCAGGCCGTCGGAATGGGCTGCGACCTCATCGCCGCCCACCTTGCGATGCGCGAGACGTACGCGGAGGCCTCCGGCGTGCTCGGCTACGACCTCGAGGGCCTCTGCGCCGAGGGACCCGTGGATCAGCTCTCGCGGACGGACTTCACGCAGCCGGCGCTTCTGGCTGCGGCCGTGGGCATGTTCCGCATCCTGCACCGCGAGGGTCTGAGGTTCGACGTCGCCATCGGGCACAGCCTCGGCGAGTTCTCGGCGCTGGTGGCGACCGGCGCCGTGGGCTTCCTGGATGCACTGCGCATCGTGAGGCGGCGCGGAGAGGAGATGCTTCGCGCCGCCACGGCCAACCCCGGCGGCATGTACGCGATCATCGGACTGGACGACGCCGTCGTCGAGGCGCTGTGCGCCGAGCAGGACGGAGTCTGGCCGGCGAACTTCAACAGCCCCGGCCAGGTCGTGGTGAGCGGCCGCCGGGACGCCCTCGAAGAACTGGCCGGAGCGGCGAGAGCCGCCGGCGCCAAGCGAGTGATCCCCCTGGCCGTGAGCGGCGCCTTCCACTCCCCGCTGGTGCGCTCGGCGCTCGGCCCGCTCCAGGAGGAACTCGAGCGCACCGAGTGGTGTACGCCGGATCCGGCGTTCTTCTCCGGCTGCAGCGTCGGCTTCGAGACCCGCGGCTTCCCCGACCTGCTGCAGCGGCAGCTCGTCACGCCGGTCCGTTTCACGCAGTCCGTGAACGCCCTGTATGCGACAGGTTATGATTCGTTCTTGGAGGTCGGCCCGGGCGCGGTGCTCACCGGCCTGGTCAAGCGCATCGAGCCGACGGCGCAGGCGACCCACGTCTCGGACCTGGAGACGCTGCAGGCGCTGCGCGACGACGGCCGTTATCTGGAGGACGCGTGACACGAGAACTGGACCTGACCGGCGCGACGGCTCTGGTGACCGGCGCCGGCCGCGGTATCGGACGCGCTATCGCCCTCGCCTTGGCGAAGGCCGGTGCCGATGTGGCCGTCAACGACTTCGCCGACGAGGGGGCCTGCGCCGCCGCCGTCGTCGAGATCGAGGCGCTCGGTCGCAAGGGCCTCGTCGTGATGGGCGACGTCTCCGACGCGGCGCAGGTGAGCGCCGTGATCGAGCGCGCCGAGCGCGAGCTCGGGCCGCTCACCGTGGTCGTCAACAACGCCGGCATCACCCGCGACAACGTCGCCATGATGATGGATCCCGCCGACTTCGACGCGGTGATCGCGACGCACCTGCGCGGCACGTTCCTCGTGAGCAAGGCGGCGGCGCGCAGGATGTTCCGCCGCCGCACCGGCTGTATCATCAACCTTTCGAGCGTCGTCGGACGTCGCGGTAACGCGGGTCAGGCCAACTACGCAGCGGCGAAGGCGGGGATCATCGGCCTCACCAAGTCGCTGGCCAAGGAGCTCGGGGCGCGCGGCGTCCGCGTCAACGCCATAGCTCCCGGTTACATCGACACCCCGATGACGCAGGCGCTCCCCGAAGAGACGAGGCAGATGATCGTCGACGCGACACCGCTCAAGAGCATCGGCACCGCCGACGACGTTGCCTCGGCCGTCGTGTATCTGGCCTCGCCGGCGGCGCGCTTCGTCACCGGCGTCGTGCTGCCCGTCGACGGCGGCCTGGGGATCTGAGGGGGGCCGTGCCGGCCAGCATGCCACCGCATCGCAGGGTCGTCGTCACCGGGCTCGGGGTCATCTCGCCGCTCGGTAACGACGTGGACACCTTCTGGCGTCGCCTGGTGGCCGGCGAATCGGGCATCGGCGAGATCACGCGCTTCGACACCACCGGCTACAAGGTGCGCATCGCCGCGGAGGTCCAGGGCTTCGACGCCGAGGACTACATCGACAAGCGTAAGGTGCGGCGGCTCGACCTCTTCGCTCGCTACGCGGTGGCGGCCGCCAAGAACGCGGCCGCCGACGCGGACTTCGATCCCCGCCCCGAGGCGGAGCGTGTCGGAGCGGTGATGGCCAGCGGCGTCGGCGGACTGCAGACGCTGCACGTGGAGACGGACAAGCTGCTCAATCAGGGGCCGGACCGCACCAACCCGCTGTTGGTCCCGATGATGATCCCCAACATGGGTGCGGCGCACGTCTCCCTGGAGCTCGGCACCAAGGGCCCGCTCAGCACCACGTGCACCGCCTGTGCTGCCGCCTCCGACGCAATCGGATACGCCGGGCGTTTCATCCGCTCCGGCGACGCCGACGTCATGTTCGCGGGAGGCAGCGAGGCGCCGATCAGCCCCGTCGGCGTTTCGGGGTTCGCGGCAGCCCGCGCGCTGAGCACCCGGAATGACGACCCCAAGACCGCCTCGCGGCCCTTCGACGTCACGCGTGACGGCTTCGTCATCGGCGAGGGCGCCGGGTGCATGGTGCTCGAGAGCCTCGAGCACGCCGAGGCCCGCGGCGCCCGCATCTACGCGGAGCTGGCCGGCAGCGGCATGAGCAGCGACGCCTTCCACATGACGCTGCCCGACGAGACCGGCGAGTCGCAGGCTCGCGCCGTGCTCATGGCGCTGAGCGGGGCTGGGCTTGAGCCCTCCGCGGTCGACTACGTCAACGCGCACGGGACGTCGACCGGCCCCGGCGACATCGCCGAGACCCGCGCCATCAAGCAGGCGCTCGGCGATCACGCCTACGAGACGCCCATCTCGTCCAACAAGTCGATGATCGGTCACTGTCTCGGTGCGGCAGGCGCGATCGAGGCGGTCGCGACGGTCTTGACCATCGTCAACAGCCTGGTCCCGCCCACCATCAACCTCACCGAGCCGGACCCCGAGTGCGACCTCGACTATGTGCCGCTCGAGTCGCGTTTCCACAGGGTCGACGTGGCGGCGAGCAACAGCTTCGGCTTCGGCGGCCACAACGTCGCCTTGGTCTTCAGTCGTTTCGACGGCTGATCGCCGCGACCGGGTCCCGACGACCAGAGGGCGCATCCTGTCATGAACGTCACCGTCCAGATCGAGCGCCGCAACAACGGACCGTCTCGGCCCGAATGGGTCTGTCCCTCATGTCATCAAGGGGCCGGTCACAGTGAGGTACGCGCCAATCTCATGGTGTGCCCGCACTGTGATCACCATCTGCGCATCGGGGCCAGAGAGCGCGTGCGCCAACTCGCCGACGAGGACACCTTCCGCGAGCTCTGGACGCTGGTCACGACGCTCGACCCACTCGGCTTCGTCGACCTCGAGACGTATCCGGAACGGGTGCGGGAAGCGCAGGCCAAGACCGGACTGAGCGAGGCGATCGTGACCGGCACGGCGGCCATTGACGGCACGCAGTGCGTTCTCGCCGTTATGGACTTCGGCTTCATGGGCGGCAGCATGGGCAGCGTCGTGGGCGAGAAGCTGTGGCGCAGCGTGGAGCTCGCCGCCGGCGAAGATCTGCCGCTGGTCGCGGTCTGCACCTCCGGAGGGGCGCGCATGCAGGAGGGCATCCTGAGTCTCATGCAGATGGCCAAGACCAGCTGCGCCGTCGACCTCATCAATGAAGCGACGTCGCCGTTCGTCGCCGTGCTCGTGGACCCCTGTACCGGTGGTGTGGTCGCCAGCTTCGCGACGCTCGCGGACATCTGCATCGCCGAGCCCGGCGCCCGGCTGTACTTCTCCGGGCCACGCGTGATCGCCCAGACCACCCGCGAGGAGTTGCCGGAGGGGTTCAGCACGGCGGAGCGCAACCTCGAACTCGGCCATCTCGACGCGGTCGTCGCACGCAAGGACCTCCGTGAGAAGGTCGGCAACTACCTTCGGCTGTTGGGAGGAGGTGAGGAACCTGACCGAGGAGAAGGATCTGAGCAAAGAGCGGGACGCTCAGGCCGGCTGGCTCAGGCAACGGTTGAGCGAGCTCGGACGCTTGCCGCTCATGCCCGGCGTCCATTTGTCAGAGGAGATCGAGAAGCTGCAGGCGAGGCTGAAGAGCCTCCAGCGCGAGAGCCGTCGCCATGACACCTGGGTCACGGTCGAGATCGCGCGTCACAAGGAGCGGCCTCGCACCCGCGACTACATCGGCCACCTGATCGACGGGTTCGAGGAGCTCAAGGGCGACCGCCTGCGCGCGGACGACCCGGCGATCGTCGGCGGTCTCGGTTGGTTCCGCGGGCGCGCCGTCCTTGTCGTCGGCCACCAGAAGGGCCGCACGCTCGATGAGCAGACCGCGCACAACTTCGGTATGGCGCGACCCGAGGGCTATCGCAAGGCGCAGCGGCTGTTCAGCCTCGCGGAGCGGCATGGGCTGCCGGTGCTGACGTTCGTCGACACTCCCGGCGCCTACCCCGGCGTCGCCGCCGAGGAGGGCGGGCAGGCGCGCGCCATCGCGGAGACCATGCTGAAGATGGCGCGCCTCAGCGTCCCGGTCGTGGCGACGGTGATCGGCGAGGGAGGCTCCGGAGGAGCGCTGGCCCTCGCCGTGGCCGATCGCGTGCTCATGCAGGAGAACGCGACCTACTCGGTGATCTCGCCAGAGGGATGCGCCGCCATCTTGTGGCGCGACGCGGAGTTCGCGTCGCAGGCCGCGGAAGCCCTGCAGCCGACGGCGTCGCACCTGCTGGACCTCGGCGTCGTGGAGCGCGTGATCGAGGAGCCGCGCGGCGGGGCGCACCACAACCCCGAGCTCGCGGCGGAGAGGGTGGGCGAGGCCGTCGCTGAGAGCCTGGCCGAATTGGACGATGTGCCGGCCGCCGAGCGGCGGCGGCAGCGACGCGAACGGTTCCGTCGCCTTGGTCGCTGGAGCGACCCCGAGCAGCCGCCCGGCAGCCTCTCGCTGTTCGGTGGGTACTCAGTCCCAGCCGAGTGAAGCGTCGCGGCAAGGCCGTAGCTCGTGCCGCGCCGGCCCGTCATCCGCCGCCGTGGCCGGTCCTCTCAGTCTGCGCGTGTACCGCTGGGGCTGACGGCGGAGCCCGTCAGAGCTCCCGCAGGACCTCGGCGAGACGCTTCTTGACCGCGCTCTGCACTCTGTTGAGGTCCGGCCTGCCGTACAGCCACACCTGCCCCACCGGATCGGCGGATGCGACGATGCTCTTGCCGTCCTCGGTCGGGACCACCGCCATCGGCAGCATCATCGCGGTCGGCGCCAGCGGGTCGGTCTCCAGGGCCTTGACGGCGGCGACCGGAACGGTCGCCTGGAGGATGACGTACTCCTTGGGCAGGCGGTCGTTGATCTTGAGCCCCTCGATCTGGGCGAGGATGGTGAAGCCCTTCTCCTCGAGGAGCTCACGGAGGCGCGCCAGTGCGGCGCGAGGCGCCAGTGAGACCGTCACGGAGGCGCGCCAAGCTCCGAGCGCGGCGTGCTCGTCGGCGTCCTCTGCAGCAGGGTAGGCCGCGCGAACGTACTCGATGATCTCGTCGGAGTCGCCGTAGACCTTGTCGCCGTCGACGAGGACGGGGACGCTGTCTTGGCCGGCGAGCGCCTGGAGTTCGGCGCGCTTGTCTTTGGCGGCAGGGACGTTGACGATCGTGTACCTGAGCCCGAGCTCCGTGAGGACCTGGCGGACTCGATGAGAGTAGGCGCACCACTCGACTTGATACAACGTGATCATCGTCCCTCCGTGAACGTCGCGCGCGGTGTACAGGGGCGGGGATTCGGCCCGCCGGAGTCGTCCAGCTTACTCTACGGCACGCGAAAGGCCACTCACGGCTCGAACAGCGAGCAGGTGGTGCCGCGACACACGTAGGCGACCGCGGCCGCGTGGGTGTCGTCCAGCCCAGTCTCACGGAGACGTTCGGCGTCCTCGGTGTTCGAGGGATCGAGCCGCTGCACCGTGCGCAGCGCGCGGGGCGTGACGAGTGCGGCCCCATGCAGCCGCTGCGTCTCCTCGTCGCGTCCGCCGACCACCACGACGTGGTCGGGACGCTCGAGGTAGCGGAGAAGCGCCTGGGCGAGCGGTGCGGCGGCGACGCCGTACTGCTCGTAGTGCGTCGCCCAGGCGCCGAGGATCTCCAGCGCCTGCTCGCGCAGGTGCGCCTCGCCCGTGTAGGCCTCGAGACGCAGGAGCACCTCGACGGCGAGCGCGTTCTCATCGAGCGCCGGCACCGGCTGCGCCAGCAGGCCGGGGCTCTGCCCGGAGAGCGCAAGCCTGTCGTTGAGGCGTCCGTCCGGTGCGCGCAGGTTCTCATGGGCCCAGCCGGCGAGGCCACGTGCCTGCCGCAGCCAGCGCCGGTCCCCGGTGACCTCGTAGGCGTCGAGGCACGCCGCCGCGATCCCCACCTGGTCGCCGAGGAGCGGCGGGCCATCGCCGGCGCCGCCGTCGGGCAGCAGGAAGTGCGCCAACGTGTCACCGCGAAGCGCCACGGTGGTCAGACGGTCGAGCAGTCGGACGGCGTGGCCGGTCAGCTCCGGGCGGTCCAGGATGGGCGCCGCACGCAGCAGCGCCCGAGCCGCGAGGGCGTTCCAGTCCACGTACACCGTCTGGTCGATGAACGGTTCGGGCAGGTCCGCCCGCCCGTCGGCGTCCAGCAGGTAGTACTCCTCATCGGCGTCCTGGCTGCCGGCGAACGCCGCCGCGTCGTCGCGCCATAGCGTCGCGACAAGATAGTCGATCGCTCCCTCTCCGGCTTGTCGGTACGCTTCCGGGTCGCCGAGGTCGCGGTTCCGGGCATGCAGCGACGCTTCAAGGTACAGCCACGCGAGCCGGGCGTTGTCCTCAAGCATCTTCTCGTAGTGCGGAACGCTCCAGTCGCGTCGTGTCGCGTAGCGGAAGAAGCCCCCCGCCACGGGGTCGTACATGCCGCCCGACATCATCGCCTGGAGAGTCCTGCGCACCACCTCGAGCAAGCGCGATCGCCGTAGCAGCGCACCGGCGCCCTCCGGTGCATCTGTGTCGCCGCCACGCAGCAGGCCATAGGCGAGCAGGAAGCCGAACACATCCGGTTGCGGGAACTTGGGCTCAGTGCCCAAGCCGCCGTGGAGTGGGTCGAAGCCGCGCACGATCGTCAGGGCGACCTCTGCGGAGATGTCGCCGGGGACGTCGGGGTCGCCGTCGAGCGATTCGAGCAGGTGCTCACGGCTCGCCGGCTTTCCGGCCAGGTCTGCGAGGGATGCGCCGTCTCCGCCCCGGATGCGCTCTCCCTCCAGGGCGACGATGGCCGGCTGGTTCGCATCGAAGAACGCCTTGACCTTGGCGAGACTCTCCACCATCTGATCGGGTGGGAGGTACGTAGTGCCCGTGAGCACGTCGCCGCTGGCGGCGAGGAACGCCGTCGTCGGCCACCCCCCCATGTTGTAGCGGCGGTTCACGTCCGGGTGGCGGTCGTTGTCGACGCGGACCGGTACGAAGTGCTCGTTGACGGCGGCGATGACCCGCGGGTCGGAGTAGCTCGTCTCGTCCATCACGTGGCACCAGTGGCACCATACGGCAGAGAGCGAGAGCAGCACCGGGCGCCCGAGCCGGCGAGCCTCCGCGAAGGCGGGCTCGCCCCAAGGGCGCCAGTGGATCTCCGCGGCGCGGTTGGGCCGTGGCGAAAAGCGGAAGTCCCGGTCGCCGTCCATGGCCCCGGGATTCCCTGCGCCCGGTGGTCTCAATCCCGTGGTCCTGTGCTGCGACAAGCCGCTCCCGTCGTCGGAATCCTCTTCCGCAGAAGGCCGATGCGCGGCGCGGCGCCTCGTCGTAGGATGGACACGCATTGAGGAAGCCGCTCATCATCGAAGCCTCCGGCAGTCATCGTGAGGTCGGCCGCCAGACCGGCGAGGCCGCCAGGGACATCGTCGCCTGGGGCCTCGACGCTTATGCGGAGCGGTTCGAGGTCCTCGCCGGGTTCAGCTTCTCGGACGCCGTGGAGCGCGCACGAGCGTATCTGCGCCCGGCCGAGGACTACGTGCCGCAGTCCGTCGAGCAGCTGCGCGGCATCGCCGAGGGAGCGACCGTTCCCTTCGACCGTCTCTTCGCACTCAACTGCAGCGAGGAGTTCACGTGCGCGGCCGACGCCGCGTGGCCGCGCGAGCACTGTACGTCGTTCGCCGTCGTGGCCGGCGGTCGTGCCGTCTCCGGCCACAACGAGGACTGGTACCCGGAAGAGATCGAGGGTCAGACCATTCGCAAGGTGCGGCTGACCGGCCGATGGGGAAGTGCTGCGTACATCAGCGCCGGACCTGCGTACGATCTGCCACTCACGGGGGTCACGGCCGCCGGTTTCACTTCGGCGGCGAACACCGTGTACTACCGCGACGAGCGGGTCGGCGTGCCCAACAACTTCCTGCTCGCGGCCGTGCTCGCCCAACCGGACCTTGAACGCGCGCGTGAGCTGATCACCCGGGCGCCTCGGGCCCGCGGTTCCAACCATCTGCTCTGCGACGCGCGCGGCAGGGTCTGGGACATCGAGACGAGTGGCGAGCGCTGGGCGCTCGTCGATGGCGCGCCGGCGCCGGCCGATGCGGCGCGCGCCGGCGCCTCTGCACTCCTCGCCCACAGCAACCACTACGTGTCGCCGGAGCTCGCGCCGGGCGACGCCTCACGGTCCGAGGGCTCGCGCCTGCGCCGCGCCCGCGCGGAAGAGCTGCTGACCGCAGGCGTCCGGGACGGGGTCGACCTTGTCAACCTGGGCAAGAACGTGCTGTGTGACCATGAGAACGCGCCGCACAGCATCTGCGACCATTGGGAAGATGACGATCCGGACCCAGACCAGAGCGTGACGACGGCGAGCATGGTCTGGGAGCCCGCCGAGGGCGTGGTGCATGTGGCCTGCGGGCAGCCGTGCGCGGCGGGCTATTCTCGATACGAGCTATAGGATTTATCTAGTTTGTACCCCGCTTCACAAGCGCCGGTCTGGTGTGGTAGCGTCACATGCGCATGACCGTATATGCGAATGGAGTCCTCGCGCTGGGGTAGCGCGGGCGTCGGTCGGCAGGCGGGCAGTGTGACGTCTTCTTCGTGGCCAGAGCCCCGGAAGACCGCTGCTGCCGCGCCGCTTGACGACGCCCCCGTCGATCATCTTCGGCAGCACGATTCCTTTCGCCGGCGGTCGTGGGACGAGCCAAGCGCCCCACCTGAGTCGGGCGCAGCGAAAGGAGTCACGCGTATGTCCGACAACCTGATGTCGCGGCGCAAGTTCCTGGTCGGAGCGGGCACCGTCGTCGGCGCCGCCTCGCTGGCCGGCGTCGGCTTGGCCAAGAGCCCATCCGAGGCCATGGCGGCCGGAGCCGCGATCCCTTGGCCATACCCGAGTGATCCCGCCGAGCAGCCCGATCCAGAGGCCGTGGCGCGCGGGGCCTTCGATATCTACTTCAAGTCGGGCTGCGCCGAGGCCGTCTGGGGAGGCTGCGTGGCAGCGCTCGCCGCGATCACGCCCTCCGGCACGTGGGACACGCTCCCGACCAACATCTTCCGCTACGGCGGCGGCGGCGTCGCCGGTTGGGGCACGCTCTGCGGCACCCTGAACGGCGCTGCCGCGTTCATCAGCATGGCCGTCGGCCAGAACCTCGCGGACGACGGCGTCACCAAGACGTGGGCGCACCGCAACAACCTCATCAACGGGGTGTTCCAGTACTACGCCGAGACCCCGCTTCCGACCAACGACGCTTACAAGTCGACGCAGGGCGCCCTTGGACTGCCGGCCTGGACCCCGGCGCCGGTGAACGGCTACTCGGTGATCGAGAACGCGCCTACGTCGACCGCCAACTCCCCGCTCTGTCACTCGTCGCTTGTCCAGTGGACCATGACGACCGGGGCCGCCGACGGTAGCCCGTTGCAGAGGGACCGCTGCGGCAAGGCATGCTTCGACGTCACGCACAAGACCATCGAGCTCCTCAACAAGTACTTCGAGCTGGCTTCGGCGCCGAGCGTGCCGCTGGATCCCAGCGTCGCGGCGTGCGGCGCCTGCCACAAGACCTACACGGGGGCCAAGATGGCCTGCGGCTCGTGCCACGACAACACGCCGGACGACGGGCACTGGGACTGACGGCAGGCAGCTGCACTGACGATTCGGACCGGGTCGGAAGGGACCCGGCCCGTACAGGGAGGTATGCACAGTGAAGAAAACCCACCTGATGGCGCTGGCGATCGTCGCCGCCGCCGTCGCTCTGGCGATCGGCGCCGTGGCCGCCTACGCGGACCTGGCGAGTGATTCGACGGCGCCGACCACGACGACCGACGCCGTGGCCGAGTACTGGGACGCGGCGGTGATCACGGCGACGGCGACCGACGACGAGGGGATCGCCTACATCTACCACGAGCTCGACAACGGCGTCGTGCGCCTTGCCATCGTGGACGGCAAGCCGCTGACCGCCGAGCTTGCGATCCCGACGGAGAAGGACGATCCGCTGCCGGCCGGCACGCACACGCTCAAGTACTGGGCGCAGGACATCAACGGCAACGTCGAGGCGCAGCAGACGCTGACGTTCACGATCACGGCCGACACGGCCAAGCCGAGGACGTCTGCCTACGGCGCCTCCGTCAAGAGGGGCCGTACCGCGAGGCTCAAGTTCAAGGTCACCGACGCCGAGCCCAACAAGGGCACTGCCTCCGTCGTGATCAAGATCAAGAACCGCAAGGGCAAGGTCGTGAAGTCGCTCAGGGCCGGCGCCGTGACCGTCAACGTCCTGCGCTCCCAGACGTTCCGCTGCTTCCTTGCCAAGGGAACGTACAGGTTCTCCGTGTACGCCGTCGACGCCTCCGGAAACGCGCAGTCCCGGGTCGGCTCGAACAAGCTCATCGTGAGATAAGACGCTGCGGGATCCCGCTGGGGCGAGGGCCGTGGATGGCGACGAGCCTTCCGCGGCCCTCGGCCGTTCACCCCTCGGTACCGGACCGCGAGGTGAACCACGCTGTCGTTGGCGCGTGGATGTGGGCCGGGACTATCATGTCGGCGGAGCGACCCACCGACCGGGAAGGAGGTGCGCATGGACGCAGCGCTTGAGCGAGAGGTCAACCTCCTGCACGCGAACATCTGTCAGGCGCTTGCCGATCCGAAGCGCATCCTGCTGCTGTACGCGCTGCGCGAGCGCCCGATGCACGTGAACGAGCTGGCTGAGGCGTTGCACGTGCCTCAGCCGACGGCCTCCCGGCACCTCAAGGTGCTGCGCGAACGTCAGCTCGTGGCGGCCGAACGCGAGGGCGCGAGTGTGCGCTATTCGCTCGCCGACGAGCGCGTGATCGATGCACTCGACACTCTTCGCATGGTCCTGCTCGGGGCCTTGTCCCGGCGAGGTCTGCTCGCCGAGAACATGGATTGACCGGCCGGCGACGCGCCGCTGCGGCTCCGCCGCTTCAGTCCAGGTCGTCGGCGAGGCTGCCGCGCAGCGGCCGTCGCTGCACGAAGCTCGAATCAGTCTCGTAGACGGTGAGCTCAGTGAGCGGCGGGGCATACAGATGCACCGTGACGAGATCCTCGTTCGAGGTGTTGGCGAGCTGATGGATGCCGTCGCGGTCCACGCCGACGAGGTCGTCGGGACGTGCGCGCTCCTCGGCGGTCATCTCCACCGGGCCGCTGCCGAGGGGTCGGCCACGCACAGGGCGAAAGCGGCGTGACGTGAGCTCGCCGGCGAAGACGCGGATCGCGTTCAGGGCGCCGGCGTGGTCGTGGATCGTCGACGAGTGGCCTGGGCGCCAGCACAGCACCAGCAGCTCGAAGAACGGTGTGCGGCACACCAGGTTGCGGGCGTACTGCTCTTCGACGAAGAAAGAACGGAGTGCGACGAGTTCGTCGGACAGCCGCAGCCTACCGGCGAGATCCATGAGCCGCTCGTGTGTGAGTGAGGCCACGGGCTCGCGACTCATCTCGACTATTAGGTCATCCAGACGAAGATGCGGCGACGATTCGTCCATAACTCGCTGGACAGCTTACCGCACAACGCTGCAAACGGCGCGACCGCGCCGTCGTCAGCGGCCTCAGCCATAGCCGCTGCTGGGCCGTTGCTCCCCGCAGGTCGGGCTCGAAAGGGGGCCGTTCTGGAGGAAGCTCCCGAACGTCTGGCGGATGCTCTCTGAGCTGCACTCCGGGCAGCGCTTCTGCTTCGCGCGGATGGCTCCCCCGGTGACGAGGTGGAAGCGGTGCCCGCAATCACGACAGATGAGGTCGAACGAGGCCATCAGCGCACCCCCGCTTCGTCCGCGGTCCGCGAAGAGATCTCGTCGCTGAAATGGATCATTCGGTACTCCTGTGCAATCCGGTAGTGGTCATTCCTCGACGTCAAGAGCGTGGGCGCGCTGTGAGAGTTCGTGTCCGACGATCTCGTCGATCAGGGCGCAGGCGTCGGCGAGGCGCCGATCGACGACCTCCCACAGGACTCGTCCGTCCTGGCGCGAGCGCTTCACGAGTCCCTCGCGTTGCAGAACGGCGAGGTGCTGCGAGACGTTCGGTCTGCTGATCTCCAGACGATCGGCCAGTTCACTGGGCGTACGTGGCGCGTCACAGAGACGGTGCATCAGCTCGTGGCGCGTGGGGTTCGCGAGCGCGGCGAACACCGCGGCGTGGATGGCGTAGCGTCGGCGGTCCGGGTTCATGATCACCTTATTGCCAAGTTTCGAAGTTTCGCAACATGGTAACCGTTTCCCTCAGAGAACGACGCGGCCCGGGGCGCCCGGGTGCGCGGACGACGAAAGGAACCAAGCATGGACATGAAGGTCTTCTTCCCGGGCGGCAAGCGGGTGTATGCAGAGTACAACGGGTTCACCATCGAGACCGACCAGCCGGCGCGTGGTGGTGGCGACGACTCCGCGCCGGCGCCCTTCGATCTCTTCCTCGCCTCCATCGGCACCTGTGCCGGCATCTTCGCGCTCGGCTTCATGCAGCAGCGCGGTATCGACCCGGAGGGTTCCAGCCTCAAGATGACACCGCAGTTCGACCCGGAGATCGGGCTCATCGGCAAGATCGACCTGGAACTCACGCTCCCGGCTGATTTCCCGGAGAAGTACCAGTCCGCCATCGTCAAGGCGATGAACCTGTGCTCGGTCAAGAAGCACCTGCACCAGCCGCCCGAGTTCGCGATCACGACGGTCGCCACCTGATGGCCGACGCCTTCAACCCTGAGCACGCGAAGCACCTCGAGGATCCGGCGCGGCTCGGGGCTTTGCCGCCGGCCGCGGTGGTTTCACTGCTGCGGCTGCGCGGCGACGAGACCCTCGTCGACTACGGCGCCGGCACCGGCGTCTACACCGTCGCCTTGGCGGCGGCAGTGCCTCACGGCCGCGTCGTGGCCGTCGAAGCGCTTCCGCGTCTGGCCGAGCTGCTTCGGGAGAGGCTGACGCCGGACCTGGCCGATCGTTTGGACGTCGTGGAGACCGACCAGAACGCGGTCCCGCTCGCCGACGCGGTGGCGGACCGCGTCGTCATGGTCGACGTGCTGCATCATCTCTACGACCAGCCAAAGGCTCTGAGCGAGGTCGGCCGCCTGCTCCGCCCCGGCGGCTTGTTCGTGGTCGTGGACTGGGGCGATCGTGACCGTCCCGTCGGGCCGGCCCCCGGTCATGTGCTCGGCCTGGACGCGGTGCGCGGGATCATCGCCGGGATGGGCCTCGAGGTGGTCGAGGCGCACGAGCCCGGCGCCGAGCTGCCGTATCACCTCGCCGTCGTCGCGGCGAAGAGCCGAACGCCGGCTCAGCCGATGCGCTCGTAGGGCCACATCGCGACCCCGCCGTCCATGTACCTGGCGTCGCGGCCGGCGGCCAAGGCGATGAGCGCCGCCTCGTGCCGCGCATCGAGATCTTGGAAAAGGAGCAGATGCCGTCCAGCTTGTTGCGCATGACGTCGGACGCAGTGATGACGTGGTCCATCGCCGGCGAATAGGGCCTGACGGGCAGTCTCAGTGCTGGCAGGCGCCTTCGAGGCCGACGACCGGCAGACCACCTTGTACGTAGGCGTCCACGGTGGTCTGGACGTCGGAGCCGACACCCGCGTGGACGGCGATGCCGACCTGGTTGAATCCCATGAGTGGCCTGCCGCCGATGCCGTCGACGACGATAGCGTTGACCATGTTCTCGGCCAGCGCCATGACGGGGGCCATGCAGCCACCCTCGGTGTGTGGGGCGTTGGTGAGTACCTGTACCTGGCCGATGGCGCCGTCGTCGATATCGACGAGTGTGAAGCACTCGCAGCGGCCGAAGTGGCCCGAGCGACGGGCCTCAAGTCCGCCGGGAAGCTCGGAGGGGATGGCGATGCGGATGGTCTTCTTCTCTTCGTTCATGATGAGATCGCTCCGTTCGTGATTGTGATCGGTCAGCTCTGGCGGTCGCGGCCTTGGCCACGGCCTCTGCGGTTGCCCCCGCCGCCACGACTCCCTCCTGTGCCGCAGCCGGGGCCGCGCCCGTCGCCTTGGCCCCGGCGCCGGCCGCCGCCACAATGCCCTGCGGCACTCACGCAGGCGGCGATATCCGCGGACGCGCACTCGGGGCAGACGGCCGGCGTCTCCCCGTCTGCGACGGTCCAGACGGCCTGGCAGGACAGGCAGCGCATCGTCCGTGGCGCGACGCGGTACTGTCCGCCGCCGATGAGGATGGCCTTGCCGCCGACGAGGGCCTCCGCCACACGGGCACGCCCGCGCTCGAGCACGCGGCCGACGGTCTGGCGCGAAACCCCCATGGCCTCGGCCGCCTGCTCATGGCTCAGTCCCTCGAGGTCGACGAGGCGAATCGCCTCGAGTTCGTCGACGCCGAGCTGAAGCTGCTCCAGACTCCGCGTCGGGACCCCGGCCGGCTTGAACAGCGTGACGCGGGGCACTCCGGCGACGGCGCGCTCAATCGGCGGGCGCGGCATGGCTGGCATCCTCGATTCTTAGCATATGCTCAGGATAGCCGGACCTCGGATGGTCATCAAACCGCATCGGGCCCTACAGGGTCGACGTCGATGACCTCGGTGTCCGCGTCCGGGCTTGCGGGCAGCGCCTGGGCTGCCGATCGCGCCGGCAGTTCTCCGGGTGTCGGCGGATCGCCGCGCAGATAGGCGCTGCCGATGCGGCGCAGCGCCGGCTGCCGTGACACGGCCATGCGGATCGCGGCCCTGCGCAGCATCGGCCGCGTGAGACCGTCTGGGTCTCGCACGTCTTGAGCGACGTACGCGCCGGCCGCGACGAGGGCGCGGACCGCGGTGCGTGTCGTCAGACTGGTGCTGGGGTCGTCCGACCTGCCTTCGCGCCCGGCGCCCGGACGCCGGCCGCGGCCAAAGCCCGGCCCGTCACAGGCGCGTGAGCCGCGCCGGCGGTACTGGCGCGGTCGCCTTCCGTTGGTCTCCATCAAGCCTCACTCCTCAGATCTCTCATGGCAGGGCGGCGCCTGCGGGCTCGCGCCCGTCAAGACCAGTGGCCCGCGACGGTCGGAGCGTCGACTGCCGCCAGTTCGTCTCTACCCAGGCGGGTGAGCGCCTCACGGACGGTGACGCCGTTGCCTACCTGATACATGCGCACGCCCGCGGCGGCGAGGACCTTGTGCGCATTGGGTCCCACGTTGCCCGTGATGATCGCCTCCACGCCTTGGTCCGCGATCAACGATCCGGCCTGCACGCCCGCGCCGCCGCTCGCGTTGACGTTGGCACCGTTGTCGACGGCCTTCCATTCGTCGCTCTCGGAATCCGCGACGATGAACCAGGCGGCACGGCCGAACCGCGGATCGACCAGGGAATCGATATCGTTGGTCTGTGCACTGATGGCGACTTTCATGATTCCTCCATGTGAGGGTCGGTGTTCCCGGCGGCCACGTAGAAGCAGCCGCTTTCGTGGTCGCGACGCTGGGCGTCGCCGCGTTCGACGAGCACGGTGAGCGCCTTGAGCGCCGTGCTCTGATGGATGCCCAGCCCGGCCGCCGTGTCCGCTACGGTGCACGGTCGCCGCGAGATGAGCGTGAGCACGTCGTCGGCCGTCGCCTGCTGATCCGCCTGCAGTCCCGGAGCGCCGGCGATCACCTCTGCCTGCGGCGAGAAAGCCGCGGCGTACGCATCCAGACGGTCCGGCGCAACGGGTCTCGCCGCCGACTGCGCCGGAGGACGGACCACGGTGTTGAGTTGGATGCGATCCGGCGAGATACGCGCGGCGAGGGCGGCCAGTCGCGCGACGTGTTCGTCTGTGCCGGTCACCCCCTCGAGCAGCATCACTTCCAGCCATACCAGGCCGGCGAAGTGCTGTGTGAAGGAGACCATGCCGGCGATGAAGTCGTCGAAGTCCAGGCTGACATGCGGCCGGTTGACCGACTCCCAGGTTGTCGCGTCCGCCGCGTCGAGCGAGGGCAGCACGACGTCCGCTTGCGCGAGGTCCTGCTGCACCGCGCGCCGGCCCAGCAGTGAACCGTTGGTGATCACGACGACAGGCACGTCGGTGAGCGCCTTGACGCCGGCGATCACGTCGCCGAGGCCTGCGTGCAGCGTCGGCTCTCCGGAGCCGGCGAGCGCGATGAAGTCGGGATTCGAGCTGAGGCGGTCGCGCACGCCCGCGACCGCCAGTTCCGGGTCGACCCAACGGCCGCGGCGCACCGTCTTGCGCGTCGTGGGTCCGAGTTGACAGTAGACGCAGTCGTACGTGCACGTCTTGAGCGGCACGAGATCGACGCCAAGCGAACGTCCGAGTCGCCTTGACGGCACGGGGCCGTAGACGACGGACCGGCTGTCGACGGCGCCGCTCATCACCTCGTGTCGCTCGCTGTCGGTGTCGACCTGGCCGCAGCCGTGACCGTCGTGGCCGGCCGCCGCTCGCTTCGCACGCCCGTCAGGCATGGGGAACCGCTCCTTTCTCCACGGCTCCGAGCGTCCGTCGTATCGCTTCCCAAGCCTCCGTGATCGCGGCCGCGGCGCGACCGCCGTACGTGACGATGTCGGTACCTTCCACCTGCGCCATGGTCACCGAGGCGTCGTACTGGACCCGGGTGACGAAGAGAGCGCCCGCTGCGGTCGAGTCATGGGCGATGAGCTCAGTCATGTCCGTGTTGAGGTCGGCCTTGTTGATGAGGATCGCGAACGGCAAGCGGAACTGCCGCACGACCTGCAGCACTCTGTCGAGGTCGTGCCGACCCGACACCGTGGGCTCCGTCACCGCGAGCACCAGATCGGCCCCTGCCAGCGAGGCGATCACCGGGCAGCCGATGCCTGGCGATCCGTCCACGATGATCAAGGGAAGCCCGCGCTTGCGCGCGGTCTGCTGTGCCTCCTTGCGCACGAGCGTTACGAGCTTGCCGGAGTTGTCCTCCGCGACGCCGAGCCGCGCGTGGACGAGCGGGCCGAAGCGCGTCTCCGAGAGCATCCAGGCGCCGTTGATCACGGGTTCCATGTGAATGGCGTCGCTCGGGCAGACGCGCATGCAGAGCCCGCAGCCCTCGCAGGCGATGGGGTCGATCTCGAAGCCGTTGGTTTCGTCGCCCAGAACGGCCGCGAAACGACACACCTCGGCACACCGACCGCAGACGGTGCAGGCGTCGTCGTCGATGATCGCCCTTTGCCGACCGCTGAAGTCGTGCGGGGACCCGAGGTCCGGGTCCAGCACCAGATGCAGGTCGGCTGCATCGACGTCGCAGTCGGCGAGCACGGCGCCGCCGGCCAGGGCCGCGAATCCGGCGACCACGCTGGTCTTGCCGGTACCACCCTTGCCGCTGATCACGACCAGTTCGCGTGGCTCCGTCATGAGCTCACCTTGGCCGGTCGCGCGGCGTCGACGATGCGTTCCCACGCGGCGAGCAGGTCTGCTCGCAGGTCGGGAAGCGCGTCCACGAGCAGTTCTCCGCGGGCGTACGCCTCGGCGATACGTCTGTCGTTGGGCACTTCGAGGACGATATCCAACTCCTCGTCGGCGCAGTACCGGTGCACGCTGTCGTCGCCGAGCCCGGTGCGATTGACAGCCACGACGGCCCGCAACCCGAGGGCGCGTACCATCTCCACTGCGAGTCGCAGATCATTGAGCCCGAAAGGAGTGGGCTCCGTGACCAGGACGACCAGGTCGCTGCCACGGACGGCCTCGATCACCGGGCACGACGTGCCCGGAGGCGCGTCGATGAGCACGATGTCTGCACCATCGGCTTCGGCGAGAGTGGCCTTGGTGACAGGCACCGACTTCGCCTCGCCGACGGTGAGCACTCCGGTGACCAAGGTGAAGCTTCGGCCGCTGGACGTGGTCACCGTGCCCAGATCCACGCGCCCTGTGTCTCGTCCTTCTTCGTGGATCGCGGACTCGGGGCACAGGAGGCTGCAGGCGCCACAGGAGTGGCAGAGCTCAGGGAAGACGAGCACCGTCCCGCCGACCACCGTGATGGCCTTGAAGGCACACGCCTCGGCGCAGATGCGACACCCCGTGCAGCGCTCCTCGTCAACGACCGGTACCGGCACGAGCACTCGCTTCGACGCCACGTCGGCTTGCTTGAGGAAGAGGTGGCAGTCCGGCTCTTCGACGTCGGTGTCCAAGAGCCGGACTGCGGCCCCTTGGTCCGCCAACAGGGCTGCGAGGTTGACGGCGAGGGTGGTCTTGCCCGTGCCTCCCTTGCCGCTGGCGATGGCGATGCGCATCGTCATGGTTCCACCAGCGACAGGACGCCACGGGGGCAGGCATCCACGCAATCGCCGCACCCTGTACAGAGGTGTCCGAGCACCACCGCGATCTCGGCGATCTCGATCGCCGACTCGGGGCAGGCATCCACGCAGATGCCGCAGCCGATACAGAGACCGGGCTCATCGAGCCGGGCGACCCGGCGCGCCTCGCTGGTGCGCGGCGCCGGCGTGACGGGTCCAGCGGAGAGACTCCGTGGCTCGGTTCGCGGGGGTGGCGGCGCGACGACGTCGTTCGCCGCCACCGGCGTCAGGGCCGGCGGCGCGGCGGCGCGCCGGCCCAGGCCGCCGCCGTCGCGCCGGCGACGCTGTCCGCCGCCGCCCCTGCCTTGGCCGCAACCCTGTCCGCGCCCGCCGCCGCTACCGGCGCGGCGGCGGGTGTCGCCTACGGGGGTCATGGTCATTCGGCGCCTTCGAGCCGCGAGAGCCGGTCGAGAGCCTCAGTCAGCTTTGCCTCGATGCCCTCGAGACGGTCGGTGTCCGGCGTCGCGGCGGCGGCCATCTGATCCCGCTGCCAGCCGGTCAGCCCCGTCGCGTAGTACTGGTTCCGGCGACCGCGACCGCCCCGGCCTGGGCCAGCGCCTCGGCCGTATCCCATGCCTCGGCCGAAGAACACGCCTTGGCCTGGTCCGGTCTCTGCGGTGCGCGCGATCTGCGCGTCGTCCGTGACGCAACGACCGCGTCGTCCACCTGTCATCGGGCCTTGGCCCCTTGGTCCTGTCGCATCAAAACCTGGCATGATGCCTCCCTTTCTGCGCGGCGGCCAAACCGCCGCGGGCTGGTAGTAATGAGCATATGCCCATATTATACCCGGTGTGGGAGAATGCAAGCCGGCCTGATCTCCAGTCGCCTGTGGCTCCGGATAGGATGGTCACACGCGAGAGGAAGGAGCCGGAGATGTATGCATGTGCCGATTGCCGGGCCATGACGTGCTGCGAGACCGAGGAGGGCCCGTTCCCCAGGAACTGCCCCACTCGGGATCTGGACAGGGACGCTCTGCTCGAGGCGTATGGCGAGGAGGCCGACGGCGAGATGGCCCGACAGGCCGCGCGGGTCGAGGCCGAAGGCTACTGCCGCCTCACCCGCGTCGAGGAGATCATGGAGTTCGCCCGCCGCTGCGGGTTCTCGCGGCTCGGCATCGCGCACTGCATCGGGCTCCGGCGTGAGGCCGGCGTGGTGAAGCGGGTGTTCGAGGCCAACGGCTTCGAGGCCGAGACGGTGGCCTGCAAGGCCGGCGCGCTCCCCAAGGATGTGGTGGGCCTGACGGATGCGGAGCAGGTGTCGCCCGGGGAGTTCGAGAGCATGTGCAACCCGATCGGCCAGGCGTTGGCGCTTGGCCGGGCGGGCACCGAGCTCAACGTGCTGCTCGGTCTCTGCGTCGGCCACGACAGCCTGTTCATGAAGCACTCGGTTGCCCCGGTGACGGTGCTCGCAGCCAAAGACAGGGTGCTCGGACACAACCCTCTGGCGGCCATCTATCTGGCCGAGGGGTACTACCACGACAGATTGTTCCCGCCGGCCGGGGGTGGCGCGGACGCCGGCTGAGCCCTACGCGCGGTCCCCGTTCGGGCGGCGCTCGCCGCGCTGCACGAAGGTCTCGGTGCTCACCTGTTCCGTCCAGCCGCCGCGGGTGCCGACGCGAAGATCGAACCCCTCGATGTACGGCTTGATGTCGAGGAGCGGCGTCCCGTCGAGTACGTCGAGGTCTTCGACGAGGAGCTCGCGGCCGCGCCTCTCGACCAGGCGGACGACGCTCAGCCCGAGAGGGTTGGGGCGGATCGGTGAGCGAACGGCGAAGATGCCGCGCGGCACGTCGTCGAGAAACGGCACGACTTTGAGCGAGCGGGCGCCGGAGACCGCGTTGGATGCCTCGCCCGCGCGGTGCAGCCAGTAGATGAGGTGGAGATGCGAGAAGCCGTCGATGTCGTCGAGGGCTTCCGCGTAGTCGGGGAAGACCTCGACGCGGCCTGGGCTTCCCTGCGCGCAGACGGGCTGGATCGGCGTCCGCGCCGGCTCAACGTGATCGCTGTGGATGACGCCTACCGGCGTCAGCGTCAGGGTGTTCGTGGGTCCTCCCGGTTGGCGCTACGGTCCAGCATACTACTGACGATCGGATTCCAACGCGACGCAGGAGAGTGAGCGTGTTCGCCATCGACCAGTGTATCGAGCGGATCAAGGCCCGGCCGGACGCCGACGGGATCGGCATGATCCTTGCCCATCAGGGTGTCGTCAGGGGAACGTCGAGGGACGGAGAGCCCGTGCAGGGCATGCTCCTTTTGGTCGACCACGGACGCTTCGACGAGGTGCTTGCGAAGGCGCGGACCTGGCCCGGCGTGGTTGCCGTGGAGGGCTGGATCAACGAAGGCGAGCTGACCGTCGGCGACGACATCATGAAGGTAGTGGTGGCCGGCGATTTCCGCGAGAACGTCTTCGCGGCCGTGCAGCGGTTGGTCGGGACCATCAAGAAGGAGGTCGTGACCGAGTCGGAACTCCGTCACGGTTGACATTGCATCTTTGCGTCACTGGTCCGCCAGCCGCGCCTTGACAGACCGGCGGCTGACCCCGGATACTGCGTCCGACTCCGAGCCCGTCGCCCTACGGCGTTCGCTATGGGCGGCGGGCCGTACCACGGAAAGACCGTGGGACGGCACGCCGAGCGTGTCGTCGTGGGCCCGAGACGGAAACGTGCGGACCTCCTCGTACTTGGAAAGGAGTGAGAATCATGTCTGTGTGCCTTCGTCGCGCGACTCGTGCGGCCGTCGGCTTCCTCGCCCTGGCGGCGGCTCTCGTCCCTCTGGCGGGGTGCGGGTCGGCCTCCTCGGGCGTCGATACCGGTGATGCCGTCGAGCTGAGGGTCTTCGCGGCGGCCGGACTCACCGAGGCCTTCACCGAGCTCGGTCAGCGTTTCTCCGCCGCGCATCCCCACACCAAAGTCGCGTTCAACTTCGCCGGTAGTCCTACGCTCGTCACGCAGATCAGCCAAGGGGCTTCGCTGGACGTCTTCGCGATCGCCGACACGGACAACATGGACAAGGTCGCCGACCTGATGGGCGAGTCCCGCGTGTTCGCCCGCAACAAGATGGCCATCATCGTGGAGCCGGGAAACCCGAAGGGGATCGACGGCCTTGAGGACCTCGCGGACGAGGGCACCAAGGTCGTCCTGGGGGATCCCGCACTCCCGGCGGGGAAGTGCGCGCGGGCGATCCTGTCGAGACGGGGAGTCACGGTGAAGCCGGTGTCGCTGGAGGAGAACGTCAAGAGCATCGTCATCAAGGTGTCGCTGGGAGAGGCTGACGCCGGGATGGCGTGGGTGAGCGAGATCGTGACGCACGCGGGCAAGGTCGAAGGCGTGACCATCCCCGACGATCAGAACATGGTCGAGTCGTTCCCGATCGCCGTTGCGGTCGCAAGTGGACATGCGGACGAAGCACAGGCGTTCATCGACTTCGTGTTCTCAGATGCCGGCCAGAGGGTGCTTGCCTCGTGTGGCTTCATGCCGCCGCGGTAGTCAGCACGACAGAGCGGTCGTGCGCTCCCGGCGGCCGTCATCATCGAAGGAGCCGAGGGACATGTATCCGTACGATGCTCTGCGGACGGCGCTCGCCGACGCCATAGAAGCCAACGACCTCGCGGGTAAGAGCATCAGCGTGCGATGCACAGCCCTGTCGCCGGCCGCCGCGATCGGCCGGCCCGAGCATGGGGACTACCCGATCCTGAAGGGCAAGGAGGTCCTGGTGGAGGCCGTGTTCGAGGGCGCAAAGGGACAGGCCTTCGCGGACTCGTTCGAGAACACCGACTACCTCATCGACGATCTGCCGGCGATGGAGCTCGATGTGAACAGCCGGCGGGCGAGCTTCGTTGCGGGTCTCAACGCGGTGTATCGGCATCTCGGTCTCACTGACGGTACCGTCCACTGCAGAGACGAGGAACCGGTCGATTGCGCCGGGAACCTGCTGGATGCTGTTGCCATCCCGGGCAAGGTCCTCCTGATCGGTCTTCAGCCGCGTCTGCTCCACACCCTCGCGGCAGCGACCAGCCTGCGCGCGGTGGACATGGACGCGGACAACATCGGGACTGAGGTCGCGGGCGTTCTCATCGAACCTCCCGCGAACACCGCGGACGCCCTGGCCTGGTGCGACCTGGTCGTCGCGACGGGCTCGACCCTCGTGAACGGGACCATCTCCCTGTTCCTGGGCCAGGACAAGCCGGTGGTGTTCTACGGCGTGACGATCGCGGCGGCGGCGACGGTCCTGGGTCTCGACAGGTTCTGCTCTTGCGGCCACTGAGCGCGCGCGGCGTGGGCTCCTCGAGCGCGCGCCGCGCAGGCCACCAGCGGAATGCGCCGAGTCGACGCGGATCGCGCCCGATGTGGCTCAGATGAACAGGTTGACGTTGGCCTCGTCGGCCTCGCCCAGGTAGGCGGCGACGCCGGCGTACTCGAGACCGTCGATCATGTCCTCTTCCTTGAAGCCGAGGATGTCCATCGAGAGGGTGCAGGCGACGAACTTGACGCCCATCTCCCGGGCCGAGTCGAAGAGCTCCTCGAGCGACATGGCGTGCTGGTCCTTCATGACCTTGCGCATGAGCGGCGCGCCCGCGCCGGCGAAGTTCATCTTGGAGAGGCCGAGCTTCTTGGTGCCCTTGGGCATCATGCCGCCGAAGGCCTTCTGCAGGAAGCTCCTCTTGGCGTCCGGCTGGGGCTTCTGCGGCTTGCGCAGGATGTTGAGTCCCCAGAACGTGGCGAAGATCGTCACGTCGTCGCCCATGGCGGCGGCGCCGTTGGCGATGATGAGCGCCGCCATCACCTTGTCGAAGTCGCCGCTGAACAGGATGATGGTCTTCTTGGTGGTGTCCACTCCAGCACCTCCAGTGCTGATCGAGCGTTCGTTGTGGTGGCCCGTCAGGACGCGTACGCCTCGCGCAGGTACTGCGAGATGTCCTTGAAGCGCATCGTGTCGCCGGCCGCGTTGCTCAGGTTCACGAAACACATGGGGCACATGGTGACGGCGTCCGGCCCGGCGGCGCGGAGTTGTGCGACGCGATTGGCCGCGTTGGCGGCGGCTTTGATCGGATAGAGCGACTCCACGGGGCCGCCGCAGCACCACGTCTGGCGGCCCGTGTTCTCCGGGTCGCGGACGGTGAACCCGGCGGCCGCCAGAAGCTCGCGGGGCTCGTCCACCACGCCCTCGTAGCGGGCGAAGACGCACGAGTCGTGGAGCACGACCTCCGGTGCCGAGCCGCCGGCGCGAGCATCGGCGTTCGAGCCGCCGCTCCCGTCGGCGCCGAAGCCCGCTTGCGCGAGGACCTCGAGGTAGCTCTTCACCTCGATGTCGTAGTCCTTCAGGATCTTGGGGTAGACACTGCGCAGCATCGTCGTGGTGTGCGGGTCGATGGTGATCACGCTTTTCACGCCGTACTTCGTGAACGCAGTGTGGACTCTCTTCGCGTGCTCCACCACCACCTCGTCGAGGCCCAGGTCGTAGGCGAGGGCGCCCGAGTAGAGGTCGTCCTCGTACAGGGCGCCGAACCGGACGTCTGCCTTGCGCAGCAGGTGCACGACGTTGATGGGCACCTGGTCGTAGACGGCACGCTCCTCAGCCGAGGGCCGCGCCATGAACGCCGAGATGTTGACGAGGCGGTTCACCCGGCGACCGAGGCCGGCGTACTTGCCGAGCGGTGAATCGCCGAACTTGATCTCGGCCCTGACCAGGCCTTCGATGTAGGGGATGAGCTGGTACATCATCCCGGTGTAGAGCACGGTCTCGCCGCCGCGCGGCAGGTCGAGGCCCTCGGTCCACTTGGTGGCGACCCGGGCAGGCAGCGGGAGGACCGACTTGCGCAGGCGCAGGTTGTCGCCAAGGATGCCGATCACGTCGCCGGTCGGAAGAGGCATGGTCAACCCTCCCCGAGTCCGAAGCCGGTACGCACGATGTGGTGCCTGAGCGTGCGCACGTTCTCGGCGATGTGCACGCCGGCGGGACAGTTCTCCTCGCACATCTTGCAGAGCAGGCAGGAGAAGACGGCTTCCGTCTCCGCTCTGACCTTATCCTCCATGCCGAGGAGCACGTAGCGGAACAGCTTGCGCACCTCGACGTCGACGCCCATGGGGCAGATGGCGGAGCACACCCCGCAGTTCATGCAGGCGTCGGCGTTGAACTCCTCGGAGCGCGCCAGTTCCGCCGCCAGCCCGGGGTTCACGAGAGCCGTCATGAGCCCTCCCTCTCCACCACTTCGTAGCGGTAGTAGCCTTCGTCGTTGACTTCCTTGTCCTCCGCCAGCCAGCCGTACTTGCGCAGGCCCATGACCCAGAACATCACTTCGTGGGTGGGCCGGTCGACGGCGGCCGCGATCTCGGGCACCGTGAGGGGTCCGTCCGCGAGCGCGGCGAGGACGCGACGGCGCATGACCTGCTCGTCGCGGACGACCTCGCGCACGTCGCGCTGACCGGGCACGGCATCGCGGATCACCGGCCGGGTCTTGCTCACCGCGGTGTCGTTGGGCGTCATGTGCAGCTCACCTCCAGAAGGCCGTCGATCATGGCTCTGATCTGGGCGTCGGTGTAGCCCTGCAGGTCGACGGCGTCGGTCGCGCACACCGGCACGCAGCCGCCGCAGCCCTTGCAGGCCGTCCTGATCACCTGGGCGATCTGCTTGCCGTCGACCTCGACCTCCTCGATGGCGTCGTAGGGGCAAGCCTCCCGGCACTTGCCGCACCAGGTGCAGGCCTCGGTGTCGACGGTCGCGACCATCGGGTCCAGCTCGGCGAAGCCGCGCTTGAGCATGGCGCCGCTCTGGCTGACGGCGGCGAGGCCGCCGGCGACGGCCTCGGCCGAGGTCTTGGGCGCCTGGCAGGCGCCGCAGATGAGCACGCCGTCCACGATCGTCTCCACCGGGCGCAGCTTGGGATGGATCTCGTTGTAGAAGCCGTCGTTGCCCACGGGGAGCTTGAGGACGCTGACCAGTTCGGCGTTCTCGCGCGGCACCATGCCGGTGACGAGAACGACGAGGTCGGCCGGGATCCCCACCTCTTCGCCGCCGGTGAGCAGGTCCTTGGTGGTGACCTTGAGGCCGCCGGAGGAGAGCTTCTCCACCGCCGGCGGCTCGTCGTCCGGCACGCGCAGGTAGACCGAACCCTTCTCGCGCGACTCGTTCCACAGCAGCTCGTACTTGCCGTAGGTCCGCATATCCCGGTAGAGGTGGTATTGGCGGATGTCGCCGGCCAGCTTCTGGGCCTCGATTGCGGTGTGCACGGCGGACGTGCAGCAGTAGCGCGAACAGTAGGTGTGCGCGCCTTCGAGGCTCTCATCCTGACGGCTGCCCACGCAGTAGATGTAGGCGACGGTCTTGACCGGCCTGCCCTGGTACTGCAGCAGGCGGGGCGCCTCGTCCACCATCCTCTTGAACTCGGGCAGCGTCACGACGCCGTCCAGGCCGTAGCCGAACTCGCCGGCCGCCGGCTCGTAGTCGTCGAAGCCGGTGGCGACGACGATCGACCCGACGTCCAGCTGGATCGTCTCGAGCTGGTCGCCGTGGATGGCGATGGTCACCTGGTTGTTGCCGAAGCTGCCGCCTTTGGCCATCAGCTCGGCGTTGGTGAACACGGTGATCGCCGGGTTGGCGCGCACCTTCTCCTCGAGCGTGGCGACGAGTTCCGAGCCCGTGCGGTCGTTGGGGAACATGCGGCCGTAGCCGGCCACCCGACCGCCGAGCCGGGCTTCCTTCTCCACCAGGAAGACGGTCAGACCGAGCTCCGCGAGCCCGAGGGCCGCACGCAGGCCGGCGATGCCGCCGCCGACGACGAGGCTCTTGGGCACCGTCTCGACGACGATCGGCTCGAGCGGCTCGGTGAGGCGGGTCCGGTTGATCCCCGCCCGCACGAGCCGGGTGGCCTTCTCGGTCGCCCCTGTCTTGTCGTCGGTGTGCGTCCAGGAGCACTGCTCGCGAACGTTGACCTGGGTGTACTGGAACGGGTTCATGCCGGCCCGCTTGGCGACGTCGCGGAACGTCAGGGTGTGCAGCTTGGGCGAGCACGAGGCGACCACGAGGGCGTCGAGGCCCTGCTCCTGGGCGTCCTGCACGATCTCCTGCTGGGTCGCGTCGGAGCAGGTGAACATCGCCGAGCGGGCGACGACGACGTCGTCGTCGCCCTTGATGTCCTCGACGACCTTGTCCACGTCGACGTAGTCGCCGATGTTGCCGCCGCACTGGCAGACGTACACGCCTATCTTGCGGCCGCTCATGCCT
>CAZJGT010000014.1:0-27359 GCA_964545565.1 uncultured Thermoleophilia bacterium | reverse complement strand
TGATGGCCACCTCCGGCGCCCGCGGCGACATCAAGCAGATCCGCCAGCTCGCCGGCTGGCGCGGTCAGATGGCCAATCCCAAGGGCGAGATCGTCGAGCAGCCGGTGAAGTCCAGCTTCATCGAAGGCCTCTCGGTGCTCGAGTTCTTCATCTCGACGCACGGCGCCCGCAAGGGCCTCGCCGATACCGCCCTGCGTACCGCCGACTCCGGGTATCTCACCCGGCGCCTGGTGGACGTGTGCCAGGACGTCACCGTCAGCGACCTCGATTGCGGCACCAAGGAATGGGTGCCCATGTCGCCGTGGTCGCGGCGCCGCGAGGAGAACCCCGAGCTCGAGGGCACGATGCTCGCCGAGGACGTCAGGCGGCCGCGCAGCGACCGCGTGGTCCTCAAGAAGGGCGAGAAGATCGGCCCGGCGCAGATCGGTCTGCTCCGTGAGGTCTACTCCACGCTCCCCAACGCCAAGGTCAAGGTGAAGAAGGGCAAGGCGGCCGGGGCGCTGATGGCGGTGTGGACGCACGAGCCCAACGAGAACCTCCTCGGACGGCATCTCGGCGATGCCGTGGTCGACGAGGCCAGCGGCGAGATCGTGTTCGACCGCGACACGCATATCGACGTCGAGACCCGCGATCAGATCCTCGACGTCCTCGCGCGGAGCTCGCAGACCGACCCCATGGTGCCGGTGCGCAGCGTGCTCAAGTGCGACGCCGAGATCGGCGTCTGCCAGAAGTGCTACGGCTACGCGCTGGCCAACAACGC
This sequence comes from uncultured Thermoleophilia bacterium, assembly GCA_964545565.1. Lineage (GTDB taxonomy): Bacteria > Actinomycetota > Thermoleophilia > UBA2241 > UBA2241 > CAIXSE01. The sequence goes on along the minus strand of CAZJGT010000014.1, from coordinate 26,599 downwards.
CCCCGCCGAGATCGGCGACGCCGTCGGCCACGTGGCGGCGCAGTCCATCGGCGAGCCGGGCACGCAGCTCACGATGCGCACGTTCCACACCGGCGGCATCGCCGGCGCCGACATCACGCACGGCCTGCCGCGTGTGGTCGAGCTGTTCGAGGCGCGCAAGCCGAAGGGCGTGGCGCGCATCGCGGAGGTCACCGGTCGGGTGGCCATCGAGGACACCGACCGCGGCTGCAAGGTGACGATCACGCCGGACGAGGGCGCGGCCAAGGAGTACGCGTTCGCCGCCCGCCGCACGCACGTGCTGGTCGAGGACGACGACTGGGTCGAGGAGGGCACGCAGCTCTCCCCGGGTTCGCTGTACCCCGCCGACCTGCTCAAGCACGCGGGGGCCACGGCCACCGAGAAGTACCTCGTGAACGAGGTGCAGGAGGTGTACCGTTCGCAAGGCGTCGAGATCAACGACAAGCACATCGAGCTCATCGTGCGGCGCATGATGCGCAAGGTGCGCATCGCCACCGCCGGCGATACCACCTTCCTGCCGGGCCAGCTCGTCGACCGCTACCAGTTCGTCGCCGAGAACGAGCGCATGGCCGGTGAGGGCGCGGAGCTCGCCGAGGCCGAGGAGATCATCCTCGGCATCACCAAGGCCTCGCTCGCCACCGAGAGCTTCCTCAGCGCGGCCTCCTTCCAGGAGACGACCAAGGTGCTCACCGACGCGGCCATCGAGGGCAAGGTTGACATCCTTGCCGGCCTCAAGGAGAACATCATCATCGGCAAGCTCATCCCCGCCGGCACCGGTCTGCGCCGGTACCGCGGCGTCGAGATCCATCCCGCCGGCCACGCAGAAGCGCTGACCGAGGCCGACCGCCTGCTCACCGGCGATCCGGCATGGGGTCTCGAGGGAGACGGGGACTGACGACCGTGCGCGCCTGAAGAGAGTACGGGGCTGCGGCCGCGGGCGCCGGATGTTGCGGCCGCAGCCCCGTTTCCGCTAGACTACGTGGCCGCTGTCCGCAGCGGCAGGCCAGAGAGACCAGAGAGGTCAGATGACAACCATCAGCCAGCTCGTCCGCAAGGGGCGTGAGAGCAAGACCAAGCGTTCGAAGACGCCGGCGCTCAAGGGTTCACCCCAGAAGCGCGGCGTGTGCACGCGCGTCTACACCGTGACGCCCAAGAAGCCGAACTCCGCCCTGCGCAAGGTCGCCCGCGTGCGGCTGGTCAACGGCATGGAGGTCACGACCTATATCCCCGGCATCGGCCACAACCTGCAGGAGCACTCCGTGGTGCTCGTGCGTGGCGGCCGGGTCAAGGACCTGCCGGGCGTGCGCTACAAGGTCATCCGCGGGTCTCTCGACGCCTCCGGAGTGGCCGACCGCAAGAAGGGGCGCTCGCACTACGGATCCAAGGCGAAGGGGTGAGGTAGGCATGCCGCGCAGAGGCACCATCACGCGCCGGGAAGTCCTTCCGGACCCCGTCTACAACAGCAAGCTCGTCACGCAGGTCATCAACAAGGTCCTGCTGGACGGCAAGAAGAGCACGGCCGAGCAGATCGTCTACGGCGCGCTCGAGATCGTCCGTGAGAAGACAGGCCGCGACCCGGTCGAGGTGCTGCAGGATTCCATCCAGGCGCTCACTCCGCACCTCGAGGTGCGCAGCCGGCGCGTGGGCGGCGCCACCTACCAGGTGCCCGTCGAGGTGCCTGGTCGCCGCGCCCGCACGCTCGCCATCCGCTGGCTTGTGAGCTTCGCCCGTGGCCGGCGCGAGAAGGTCATGGCCGAGCGGCTCGCCGCCGAGATGCTCGACGCTCTCGCCGGTCAGGGCGGCGCCTTCAAGAAGAAGGACGACATCTTCCGCATGGCGCAGGCCAACAAGGCTTTCGCACATTATCGCTGGTAGTCCGTCGGAGGCCCCTCACTGACCTTCGTCGGTGAGGGGCTTCGGCGTGGAAGGAACACGTTACGAGGCATGCGACAGTTCTCGCTCGACAACACGCGCAACATCGGCATCATGGCGCACATCGACGCCGGCAAGACCACGACGACCGAGCGCATTCTGTATTACACCGGGAAGACGCACAAGATCGGCGAGGTCCACGAGGGCGCGGCCGTCATGGACTGGATGGCGCAGGAGCAGGAGCGCGGCATCACCATCACCTCGGCCGCGACCACGGTGTCCTGGCGCGACACGCAGATCAACATCATCGACACGCCCGGGCACGTGGACTTCACCATGGAGGTGGAGCGCAGTCTCCGCGTGCTCGACGGCGCCATCGCCCTCTTCTGCTCCGTCGGGGGCGTGGAGCCGCAGTCGGAGACCGTCTGGCGGCAGGCGGACAAGTACGGCATCCCGCGCATCGCCTTCGTCAACAAGATGGACCGCATCGGCGCGGACTTCTTCCGCGGCCTCGAGATGATGGTCGACCGCCTCGGGGCCAACCCCGTGGCGCTGCAGATCCCCATCGGCCGGGAGGCCGAGTTCCGCGGCATCATCGACCTCATCGAGATGAACGCCACCCTGTATCAGGATGAGCTGGGGACGGAGTTCGAGATCACCGACATCCCCGAGGATCATCGCCGGCTGGCCGACGAGTATCGCCTCAAGCTGATCGAGGCGGTGGCCGATCACGACGATCATCTTCTCGAGACCTATCTCGAGGGCGGCGAGATCACGCCCGCGCACATGCGCGAGGTCATCCGCCAAGCCACGCTGGACATCAGCATCACGCCGGTGTTGTGTGGCTCCGCCTTCAAGAACAAGGGCGTACAGCCGCTCATGGACGCCATCGTCGACTTCCTCCCGTCTCCCATCGACGTGCCGGACGTCACCGGCGTCAGACCGGACGGCGAAGAGGTCAAGCGCCCCACCGCGGACGACGCGCCGTTCTCGGCGCTCGCCTTCAAGGTGGCCGTGGACCCGTACGTCGGCAAGCTGACGTACTTCCGTGTCTACTCGGGCACGCTCAAGGCCGGCTCGTACGTCTTCAACCCGAGCCGTGACAAACGCGAGCGCATCAGCCGCATCCTGCAGATGCACGCCAACCATCGCGAGGACCGCGAAGAGATCTATGCGGGCGAGCTCGCCGCGGCGGTCGGCCTCAAGGTCACCGGCACCGGCGACACGCTGTGCGATCCGTCCAAGCCGGTCATCCTCGAGTCCATGGAGTTCCCCGAGCCGGTGATCGAGGTGGCCATCGAGCCCAAGACCAAAGCGGACGAGGAGAAGCTCGGCGGCTCGCTGCAGCGTCTCGCCGAGGAGGACCCGACGTTCCGCGTGCACACCGACGAGGAGACCGCCCAGACCATCATCGCCGGTATGGGCGAACTCCACCTCGAGATCATCGTCGACCGCCTGGTCCGGGAGTTCGGCGTCGACGCCAACGTGGGCAGGCCCCAGGTCGCCTACCGCGAGACCATCCGCAACAAGGTCGAGAAGGTCGAGGGCCGTTTCGTGCGCCAGAGCGGCGGCCGCGGCCAGTACGGCCACGTGCGCATCGACATGGAGCCCAATCCTCCGGGCGGTGGTTACGAGTTCGAGAGCAAGATCATGGGCGGCGTCGTGCCACGGGACTACATCCCGTCGGTCGACGACGGCATCCAGGAGGCCATGAGCACGGGAGTCCTCGCCGGCTATCCGATGGTCGACATCAAGGTGACGCTCGTCGACGGCAGCTATCACGAGGTCGACTCTTCGGACATGGCCTTCAAGATCGCCGGCTCGCTGGCGTTCAAGAACGCGGCCCAGAAGGCCAAGCCGGTGCTGCTCGAGCCGATGATGGCCGTGGAGGTCGTCACGCCGGGCGACTTCATGGGCGAGGTGATGGGCGACATCAGTTCGCGGCGCGGCCACATCGACGGCATGGAACCACGCGGCAACGCGCAGGTGATCAACGCCACGGTGCCGCTCTCCGCCATGTTCGGCTACGCCACGGATCTGCGCTCGTCCACCCAGGGGCGGGCGACCTACACGATGCAGTTCAAGCACTATGCGGAGGTCCCCGCGTCCATCGCCACGGAGATCGTCGCCAAGGTGCGCGGTGGATGACACGCGTGAACGCAGCGCTGTTTGCCCAAGCAGGGCGCCGTCGTGTATACTGCCGACCTTTGGTGCGGCAGGCCGTCGTACCGCTTTTTGTGTGACCTCAACCTCCGGGTTTCGGGAAAAGGAGTAGCAGACATGGCCAAGCAGAAGTTTGACCGCAGCAAGCCGCACATGAACGTGGGCACCATCGGTCACGTCGACCACGGCAAGACCACGCTCACTGCTGCGATCACGCTGGTGCTGCACAACCGCGGTATCGGGTCCACCGAGTTCACCGCGTTCGACATGATCGACAAGGCGCCGGAAGAGCGTGAGCGCGGCATCACCATCGCCACCGCGCACGTCGAATACGAGACCGAGAAGCGCCACTACGCTCATGTCGACTGCCCGGGCCACGCCGACTACATCAAGAACATGATCACCGGCGCCGCCCAGATGGACGCCGCCATCCTCGTGGTCGGCGCCGACGACGGCCCCATGCCGCAGACGCGCGAGCACATCCTCCTCGCCCACCAGGTCAACGTCCCGAACGTCATCGTCTACATGAACAAGACCGACCTCGTCGACGACCCCGAGCTCATCGAGCTGGTCGAGATGGAGGTCCGCGAGCTGCTCAGCGAGTACGAGTTCCCGGGCGACGACATCCCGGTCGTCAAGGGTTCGGCCCTCAAGGCGCTCGAGTGCGGCTGCGGCAAGGAAGATTGCGAGTGGTGCAGCAGCATCCTCGAACTCACCAAAGCACTCGACGAGTATCTCCCCGAACCTGAGCGCGATGTCGACAAGCCGTTCCTCATGCCCGTCGAGGATGTGTTCACCATCACCGGGCGCGGCACCGTCGCCACCGGCCGGGTCGAGCGCGGCGTCGTCAAGGTCGGCGAGGAGATCGAGATCGTCGGTATGCGCGAGAAGCCGATGAAGACCACCGTGACCGGCGTCGAGATGTTCCGCAAGCTGCTCGACGAGGGTCGCGCCGGCGACAACATCGGCCTGCTCCTCCGCGGCGTCAAGCGCGAAGAGGTCGAGCGCGGCATGGTGTGCTGCAAGCCCGCCAGCATCACCGGCCACACGCAGTTCATGGCCCAGGTGTACGTCCTCAGCAAGGACGAGGGCGGGCGCCACACGCCGTTCTTCAACGGCTACCGGCCCCAGTTCTACTTCCGCACCACCGACGTGACCGGCGTCATCACCCTCGAGGAGGGCGTCGAGATGGTCATGCCGGGCGACAACACCGAGATGGAAGTCAAGCTCATCACCCCCATCGCGATGGAAGAGGGTCTGCGCTTCGCCATTCGCGAAGGCGGCCGCACCGTGGGCGCCGGGGCGATCTCCCGGATCATCGAGTAGGCACAGGACCAGATCGGGCCGGGCGTGCAGTCAGCACGCTCGCGTGCGCGACACGCCCGGCCGCGTGAACAGGACAGAGAAGGCGAGAGTGGCACAGCAGAAGATCCGCATAAGGTTGAAGTCTTACGATCACGAGCTGATCGAGCGTAGCGCGCAGTCCATCGTGGAAACCGCGCAACGCAGTGGCGCGACCATCTCCGGCCCCGTGCCGCTTCCCACGGAGAAGAACGTGTATTGCGTGATCAAGAGCCCGTTCAAGGACAAGGACTCGCGCGAGCACTTCGAGATCCGCACGCACAAGAGGCTCATCGACATCCATCAGCCGACCCCCAAGACGGTCGACCAGCTGATGCGTCTCGATCTGCCGGCCGGTGTCCACATCGAGATCAAGCTGTAGAGCGATGACCGGCATCATCGGCAAGAAGATGGGCATGACCCAGCTGTTCGACGAAGACGGCAACGTGATCGCCGTCACCGTCGTGCAGGCCGGTCCGTGTCCCGTCACCCAGGTACGCACCCTCGACAACGACGGCTACGAGGCCGTGCAGCTCGCGTTCGAGGAGTGCAAGGACAAGCACATCAGCAAACCCGAGCTGGGCCACCTCAAGAAGGCGGGCCTCAAGCACGGTATGCGGCACCTCGTCGAGTTCGACGGCATCGGCGACCTCAAGGTCGGCGACACCGTCACCGTCGAGGCGTTCGAGGACGGCCAGGCCGTCACCGCGACCGGCGTCAGCAAGGGCAAGGGGTTCCAGGGCACCATCAAGCGGCACAATTTCGGCCGCGGTCCGGAGACCCACGGTTCACACAACGTCAGGCAGCCGGGTTCCGTCGGCGCCAGCGCGTATCCGGCCCGCGTCTTCAAGGGCATGCGGATGAGCGGGCACATGGGGGCGCAGCGCGTCACCCAGCAGGGTCTCAAGATCGTCCGTCGTGACCCCGAGAACAACCTGCTCCTCATCAAGGGCTCGGTGCCGGGCGCCAGGAACTCCGTCGTCGTCATCAAGGGTAGGTAGCAGTGAGCGCCGACGATACCAAGAAGACTCCCGACGTCGAGGCCGCCGCCGAGCCTGAGAAGACTGCGGCTGCGCCGACCGAGAAGAAGCCCGCCGCCAAGAAGGCCGCGGCGAAGAAGCCGGCCCCCGCCAAGGCCGGCGAGAAGGCCGCTAAGCCTGCCGCCAAGAAGGCTGCTCCGGCAAAGGCCGACAAGGCTGAGAAGGCCGCGGCCGGCGCCAAGAAGCCGGCGGCCGCGGCCGAGGCCGAGCAAGCCAAGCCCAAGAGGGCTGCCAAGAAGGCTGCTCCGGCAAAGGCCGACAAGCCTGAGAAGACCGCCGCCGGCGCTTCGTCGAAGCGCGCGGCCGCCAAGCCGGCTGCCGAGCAGCCGGCCGCCGAGCGGCCGCCGAAGCGGGCCGCCGCGGAGAGGACCGCGCCGGAGGCCCGCAAGGGCGCCGCCGGGGTGGCCACCGTGGTCGATGGTTCCGGCAAGGAACTCGAGGCACGCAAGCTGACCGACGCGCGCTTCTCCGTCGCCCCCGACGTGAACACCCTGCACCTGGTCGTGCGCGCCGAGCAGGCCGCGCGGCGTAGCGGTTCTGCGTCGACCAAGACGCGCGGCGAGGTCAGCGGCTCGACCGCCAAACTGTATCGCCAGAAGGGGACGGGCCGCGCCCGCGCCGGCAGCGTCAAGTCGCCGATCCGTACGGGTGGCGGCATCGTCTTCGGCCCCAAGCCGAGGAGCTTCGCGTTCAAGGTCAACAAGAAGGTGGCCCGCAAGGCCCTGTCGATGGCGCTCAGTGAGCGCGCCGCCCACGGCCGCTTGTTCGTCGCCGCCGGTCTCGAGCTGGAGACGCCGAGCACCCGCGCCGTCGACGAGTTCCTCGTGAACCTCGACTGCGCGGCGCCCGTCCTCGTCGTCACCCACGACGAGCCCGTGGTGCTCAAGTCGGTCCGTAACCTGCCGTACGCCGAGGCGTCCGAAGTAGGCGCCCTGTCCACCGAGCAGGTGCTGCGCGCCCGTTCGCTGGTCCTCACCGAGAAGGCGTTCGCCGCCCTGAACGAGGCCTGAGTCATGGTTGAAGCAGAGAAGATCATCATCCGGCCGATCATCAGCGAGAAGAGCTACGCGCAGATCGACCACAGCCGGTACACCTTCGAGGTGCACCCCGACGCGCACAAGACGATGATCGCTCAGGCGATCCATCAGTTGTTCGACGTGACCGTCGTCGGCGTCAGCACCGCGAACGTGCGCCCCAAGCCGAAGCGCCGTGGGATGACCAAGGGACGCACCTCGGCGTGGAAGAAGGCCGTCGTGCAGCTCGCGCCCGGCGACAAGATCGAATTCTTCGAGGGCAGGTAATGGGCATCAAGCGATTCAAGCCGACCTCGCCCGGCCGCCGCTTCATGACGGTCGACACGTTCGAGGACATCACCCGCAGTGAGCCGGAACGCTCGCTGGTGGCGCCGCTGAAGAAGCACGGCGGTCGCAACGGCTACGGCCGCATCACCACCCGTCACAAGGGCGGCGGTCACAAGCGCCGTTACCGCATCATCGACTTCAAGCGCGACAAGGACGGCGTGCCGGCCAAGGTCGCCCAGATCGAGTACGACCCCAACCGGTCGGCGCGCATCGCGCTGCTCCACTACGCGGACGGCGAGAAGCGCTACATCCTGGCGCCCAGGAACCTCGCCGTGGGCGACACGGTCGAGTCCGGCGCCGGCGCCGACATCAAGGCCGGCAACGCGCTGCCGCTCGCCAACATCCCGTCCGGTACGACCGTCCACAACATCGAGCTCCAGCCGGGTCGGGGCGGACAGCTGGTCCGCAGCGCCGGGACGAGTGCCCAGCTGCAGGCCAAGGAGAAGGGGTACGGCGTCGTCCGTCTCCCCTCCGGAGAGCTGCGGCGGATCCGGCTCACCTGCCGGGCGACGGTGGGCGAGCTCGGCAACTCCGATCATTCGAACCTCTCCGGCGGCAAGGCCGGTCGCACCCGCTGGCGCGGCGTCCGTCCGACGGTCCGCGGCACGGCGATGAACCCCGTCGACCATCCGCACGGTGGCGGCGAGGGCAAGACCACGGCCGGTCGTCATCCGGTCACGCCGTGGGGCGTGCCCACGCTCGGTTATCGCACGCGCGCCAACCACAAGGCGTCAGACAAGTTCATCATCCGCGGCCGCAAGCGCGGCAAGCGCGGGTAAGGCAGGAGGCACCTTTTGAGCAGGTCAGCAAAGAAAGGTCCGTTCGTCGACGAGCGCCTCATCAAGCGCATCGAGCAGATGAACGCCGCCGGCCAGAAGAAGATGATCAAGACCTGGTCGCGGGCCTCGACGGTCTTCCCCGACATGGTCGGTCACACCATCGCGGTGCACGACGGGCGCAAGCACGTACCCATCTTCATCAGCGAGTCCATGGTCGGTCACAAACTGGGCGAGTTCGCGCTCACCCGTACGTTCCGCGGTCACATCAAGGGCGATCGCTCGGCGAGAAGGTAAGAAGGCATGGCAGTACAAGCACAGGCCAAGTACGTCCGTGTGGCCCCGCGCAAGGCGCGCGAGGCGGCCGACCTCATCCGCGGCAAGTCCGTGGCCGAGGCGCGCAGCACGCTCTTCTTCGCCAACCGCAACTCCGCCCGGGTCGTCGCCGCGGTCCTCGACTCCGCGGTGGCCAACGCCGAGCACAACAACGCCCTCTCGGCCGAGGAGCTGTACGTCAAGGAGGCGCGCGTCGACGAGGGTCCGACCCTCAAGAGATGGCAGTTCCGGGCCATGGGCCGCGTGAACCGCATCCGCAAGCGCAGCAGCCACATCACCATCGCGGTCGAGCAAAGGGAGGGCCGTTCCTAATGGGCCAGAAGGTGCATCCCGGCGGCTTCCGCGTCGGCATCATCCACGACTGGAAGTCGCACTGGTACACGGAGAAGGAATTCAAGCAGTTCCTGGCCGAGGACGAGCGCATCCGCCTGCACATCCTGGGCAAGCTCTCACATGCCGGCCTGTCGCGAATCATCATCCGCAAGGACCAGAACAACATCACCATCGACATCCATACCGCCCGCCCCGGCATCGTGATCGGCAAGAGCGGGTCCGAGGTCGACGCGCTCCGCAAGGAGATCCACGCGATGACCCGCAAGAACGTGCAGGTCAACATCATCGAGGTCAAGCGCCCGGAGCTCGACGCCGTGCTGGTGGCCCAGTCCATCGCCGAGCAGCTCGAGAACCGCGTGAGCTTCCGCCGCGCGATGAAGCGCGCGCTCACCAGCGCCATGCGCTCCGGCGCCGCCGGCATGCGTGTACGCTGCGGCGGCCGTCTGGGCGGCGCCGAGATGGCGCGCAACGAGCACTACAGCGAAGGCCGCGTCCCGTTGCACACGCTGCGCGCGGACATCGACTACGGCTTCCGCGAGGCGCGCACCACGTTCGGCCGCATCGGCGTCAAGGTCTGGATCAACAAGGGCGAGATCCTGCCTGAGGGCTACCCGATGGACGAGGCCAAGGCGCGCCAGGAGCGCGACGAGCAACGCCGGGACGACCGCGGCCGCGACCGTCGCGGCCCGCGTCGTGACGGCGGGCGCCCCAGTGGCGGACGCCCCGGTGGCGGCGGACGCCCCGGCGGCGGACGCCCCGGCGGTCCCGGCCGTGGCCCCGGGGGTCCGGGTGGCCGTGGCGGCCAGCAACGTTCGGTCGGTCCGAAGGCTCCGATGGGCCGTCAGGCTCCGAACCGTTCGGCGGCTCCCAAGCCGGCCACGGACGCGCCCAAGACGGAGGCCAAGGCCGACGCCAAGCCGGCCGAGCCCACCACCGAGCAGAGTAGCTGACGGGAGAGGACGTAGACGATGCTCCTGCCGAAGAGAGTCAAGCATAGAAAGCAACAGCGCGGCCGTCGGGCCGGTACCGCCAAGGGCGGTACCAGCGTCGAATTCGGCCAGTACGGCCTCAAGGCGATGGAGCGCGGCTGGATCACCAATCGCCAGATCGAAGCCGCCCGTATCGCCATGACGCGCTACATCAAGCGTGGCGGCAAGGTGTGGATCAACGTGTTCCCGCACAAGCCGGTCACCCGGAAGGCCGCCGAGACGCGTATGGGCGGCGGCAAGGGCTCGCCCGAGTCGTGGGTGGCCGTGGTCAAACCCGGAAAAGTCATGTTCGAACTTGCCGGCGTGAGCGAGCCTGTGGCCCGCGAGGCCATGCGCCTCGCGGAGCACAAGCTGCCCATCAAGTGCAAGTTCGTGACCAGGGAGGGCAGTCTCTTTGAAGGCTAGCAAGCTCCGCGAGCTCTCCGACGACGAGCTCATCGTGCGCCTCAAGGACACGCGCAAGGAGCTCTTCAACCTGCGCTTCCAGCACGCCACCGGGCAGCTCGACAACCCGATGAAGTTGAACGCGACGCGCCGCGAGATCGCCCGCCTGCTCACCATGCAGGCCGAGCGCGAACTCGAGCGCACGGCAGCCGGTGGTGAAGCCTGATGGCGACGACGAAGAAGACAGACAGCAGCAAACCCGCTCCCAAGCAGTCCGCGGCCCGCAAGCCCGCGGCCAAGAAGCCTGCGGCCAAGAAGGCCGCTCCCAAGAAGACGGCCGCGAAGAAGACCGCCGCGCCCGCCGCGAAGCCGGCGAAGAAGATCTCCGCCGCGCGCAGCAAGGCCAAGGCCGAGCGCAAGGCGCCCGAGAAGGTGCCGGGTCACAAGGAGCGTCGTGGCATCGTCGTGAGCGACGCCATGGACAAGACCATCGTGGTGCGCATCGACGTGGCCCAGAAGCACGAGCGGTACGGCAAGGTCGTGCGCCGCTCCAGCAAGCTGCACGCCCACGATGAGCAGAACGCGGCCGGTGTCGGCGACCTCGTGAGAGTCGTTGAGACGCGCCCGCTGAGCGCGACCAAGCGGTGGCGCCTCCTCGAGGTCCTCGAGAAGGCCAAGTAAGAACGCCGGCAGAGGAAGCACATGATCCAGGTTGAGTCCAGACTACGAGTCGCCGACAACACGGGCGCACGCGAGATCCTCTGTATCCGGATCCGCGGCGGCTCCCGGCGGCGCTACGCCACGGTCGGCGACATCATCGTCGGCACCGTCAAGGTCGCCACGCCCGGAGGGACCGTCAAGAAGGGCGACGTCGTGCGCGCGGTCGTCGTGCGCACCAAGAAGGAGTTCGGTCGCAAGGACGGCACGTATATCGCGTTCGACGAGAACGCCGCCGTGCTCATCGACAACCAGAACAACCCGCGAGGGACCCGCATCTTCGGGCCCGTCGCCCGCGAGCTGCGCGAGAGGAACTTCATGAAGATCGTGTCGCTCGCTCCCGAGGTGCTGTGATGGCCAACATGAAGATCAAGAAGGGTGACCAGGTGAGGGTCACGAGCGGCAAGGAGGCGGGAAAGACCGCCAAGGTGACGCGCGTCGACGCCGAGAAGCGCCGGGTCGTACTCGACCGGCTCAACATGGTGAAGAAGCACACCAAGCCGAACCCCAAGACCAACCCACAGGGCGGTGTGATCGAGCGCGAGGCGCCGATCGACGCGTCCAACGTGATGCTCGTCTGCCCGGCGTGCGGCCAGCCGACCCGTGTGGGATACCGGCTGACCGAGGGTGGGGGCAAGGTCCGCATATGCCGCCGCCCTACGTGCGGCAAAGACATCGACAAGGCGTAAGGCGATGGCCAGGCTCAAAGAGAAGTACTTCAGCGAGATCGTGCCTGAGCTCAAGGACGAGTTCGGCTACCGCAACGTGATGGAAGTGCCACGCGTCACCAAGGTCACCCTCAACATGGGTGTCGGCGAGGCGAAGACCAACGCCAAGCTGCTCGACGAGGCCGTGGAGGAGCTCGCGCTGATCACCGGCCAGCGTCCGGCGATCACCAAGGCGCGCAAGTCGATCGCCGGCTTCAAGCTCCGCGAGGGCATGTCGATCGGCTGCCGTGTGACCCTGCGCGGCGAGCGCATGTACGAGATGATCGACAGGCTCGTGTCGATCGCCCTGCCGCGCATCCGCGACTTCCGCGGCATCGATCCCGGTCAGTTCGACGGACGCGGCAACTTCGCCATGGGCGTGCGCGAGCAGACCATCTTCCCCGAGATCGACTACGACTCGGTGGAGACGTTCCGCGGTCTCAACGTCGTCATCACGACGACCGCCAAGACGGACGAGGAAGGACGTGCCTTGCTGACCAAGCTCGGCATGCCGTTCCGTTCCAACTAGGAGCATCTGAAGCATGGCCAAGACATCCCTCGTGGTGAAAGCAGGGCGCAAGCAGCGCTACAAGGTGCGGGAGTACAACCGTTGCCAGCGCTGCGGCCGTCCGCGCGCGTACTACCGCAAGTTCGGGCTCTGCCGCATCTGCCTGCGCGAAGTCGCGCACCAGGGCGTCATCCCCGGTCTGACCAAGTCGAGCTGGTGAGGAGGCGAGGACCATGTCAATGACTGACCCCATCGCCGACATGCTCACGCGGGTGCGCAACGGCAGCACGGCGCGCCACAGCACCGTCGAGATCCCGGCCTCCAGGATGAAGGCCGAGATCGCCCGCCTGATGACCGAGCAGGGTTACATCGCCGGGTACGACAAGAAACAGGGCGAGCACGGCGAAGTCATCGTCGTTGAACTCAAGTACGCCAAGAACCGCGAGCGCGTCATCTCCGGCATCAAGCGCGTCTCCAAGCCTGGACGTCGCGTGTACGCCAAGAAGGAGACGCTGCCCAAGGTGCTCGGCGGGCTCGGTACTGCCATCATCTCCACGTCGCGGGGCCTCGTGACGAGCGCGGAAGCGCAAAGACTGGGCCTCGGCGGCGAGGTCATCTGCTTCATCTGGTAAGGACGGGACATGTCGAGGATCGGAAGAGCACCAATCCCGCTGCCCGACAGCGTGGACTTCAAGTACGACAACGCTGTCGTCACGGTGAGAGGTCCCAAGGGTGAACTCACCCAACGGGTCCCTCGTGAGATGATGGTGGAGGTCGGCGACGGCGTCATCGAGGTCAAGCGTCCCACCGACAGCGGGCAGCATCGCTCGCTGCACGGGCTCACCCGGACGCTCATCGCCAACATGGTGATCGGCGTCACCGACGGCTTCGAGAAGCGCCTCGAGATCGTCGGTGTCGGCTATCGCGCCAGCGTCAAGGGCGATGCCCTCGAGTTGCTGGTCGGCTACAGTCATCCGGTGCTCATCGAGCCGCCGGAGCACATCACCTTCGAGACGCCGCAGCAGACCGTGGTGCTCGTGAGGGGTATCGACAAGCAGGTCGTCGGCGAAGTGGCCGCCAAGGTGCGGTCCATCCGGCCGCCCGAGCCGTACAAGGGCAAGGGCATCCGCTACGCCGGCGAGTACGTCCAGCGCAAGGTCGGCAAGCGCGCCTAGGCGCTGCCTGAGAGAAGAGGAACGACCAGACGATGAGTGCAACCACCATCAGGGAAGCCCGGGCCCGGCGCAAGCGCCGCATCCGCGGGCGCATCCATGGCACCACCGAGCGGCCGCGTGTCGCGGTGTTCCGCTCGAACAAGGCGATCTATGCCCAGCTCGTCGACGACGCCGCCGCGGCGACGCTCGTCGCCGCACGCTCGGCGGAAGTGGACGGCTCCGGTCTCAAGAAGGCCGACGTCGCCAAGAAGGTCGGCGAACTGCTGGCCCAGCGGGCCAAGGACAAGGGCATCGAGCGCGTCGTGTTCGACCGCTCGGGATATCTGTATCACGGCCGAGTCAAGGCTCTCGCCGAGGGCGCCCGCGAGGGCGGCCTGGTTTTCTGACAAGGAGAATAGGACCCCGTGGCTAGAGGATCATTCAGCGAAGGCAACGAGCTCAAAGAGCGCGTCGTCGATATCAACCGCGTCGCCAAGGTCGTCAAGGGCGGCCGGCGGTTCTCCTTCACGGCCCTGGTCGTCGTCGGTGACGAGAACGGGCACGTGGGCGCCGGCTACGGCAAGGCGCGCGAGGTGCCGCTGGCGATCCAGAAGGCGATCGAGGACGCAAAGAAGAATCTGTTCACCGTGCCGCGCTACAACGGCACGACCACCACACACCAGGTGATCGGCCGGTACGGCGCCGCGCGCGTGCTGCTCAAGCCGGCGGCGCCGGGTACCGGCGTCATCGCCGCAGGCGGCGTGCGCGCCGTGCTCGAGCTGGCCGGCGTGCGCGACATCCTCACCAAGTCGTTGGGCACAACGAACCCGATCAACCTCGTGCGCGCCACCGTCGCCGGCCTGCAGTCCCTGAAGACGCCCGAGGGTCAGGCGCGTCTGCGCGGCATCTCGGTCGCCAAGGTGCTCGGACTCGATCAGCGCGAGCCGAAGGACGCGGAGACGGCCGCTCCCGCCAAGGAGGCCTGAGGCGTATGGCGAGCTACATCGAGATCACCCAGACCAAGAGCGCGATCGGGCGCAAGCCCGATCATCGCGGCACCCTCCGCGCGCTCGGCCTCAAGCGCATCCGTCACACCGTGGTGCACGAGGACACCCCCGTGATCCGCGGCATGGTCAACCACGTGCGGTTCCTCGTTGAGGTCCGCCCTGCAGCGAAGAAGTCGTGACATGGCTGAAGAACTAGGACTCCACAACCTGCGCCCCAACCCGGGCTCCACCAAGGCCACCAAACGCCTCGGCCGCGGCAAGGGTACCGGCCAGGGCAAGACCGCCGGCAAGGGCCACAAGGGCTACAACGCCCGCTCCGGCGGCGGCGTTCGTCCGGGCTATGAGGGCGGGCAGATGCCCCTCTACATGCGTCTCGGCAAGCTTCGTGGCCCGCACATGAAGAAGAGCATGCCCATCGGGCCGTTCCGCACCTACGCGGTGCCGGTCAACGTCGGCCGCCTCGCGAACGCGTTCGCGGCCGGTGACGAGGTGACCCCGGAGGCGCTGGTCGCCAAGGGCATCGTCAAGAACACGCGCACGCCGATCAAGGTGCTGGGCGGCGGCGAACTCACGGTCGCGCTCAACGTGCGCGTCCACCTGTACTCCCGCAGCGCCGTCGAGAAGATCGAGGCGGCCGGCGGCAAGGCCGAGCTCCTCTGACCGGCGCCGGGGGGAAGCCGTGAACAACAAGCTCTGGCAGTCGCTCGCCAACGCCTGGAAGATCCCCGACCTTCGTACCAAGGTCCTCTTCACGGCGGCGATGGTCGCGATCTACCGCTTCGGGTCCTACGTGCCGGTGCCGGGCATCGACCTTGAGGCGTTGAAGCAGTTCTTCGAAGAGGGCGGCGCCGGCGTGGTCGGCTTCCTCGACCTGTTCTCCGGCGGCGCGCTCAGCCGCGTCGCCGTGTTCGCGCTCGGCATCATGCCGTACATCACGGCGTCGATCATCATGCAGCTCCTCACGGTGGTCATCCCCAAGCTCGAGGAGCTTGCCAAGGAGGGCGAGCAGGGCCAGAAGCAGATCACCAAGTACACGCGCTGGCTCACCGTCGCCCTCTCGTTGGTGCAGTCCTTCGGCTACATCTTCCTCTTCCGTCAGTACAACGCGCTCCCCGATCTCAGCTGGTGGCGCGCGGCCCTGATCGTCACGAGCCTCGTCGCCGGCGCCGTCATCGTGATGTGGCTCGGCGAGCTCATCACGGCCCGCGGCATCGGCAACGGGATGTCGATCATCATCTTCATCAGTATCGTCTCGAGGATCCCGTCGGGAGCGGCGCAGCTCTTCACCATGGACCTGCTGCCGATCACTCTGTTCATGGTGATCGGCCTTGCCGTCGTGGTCGGCGTCATCTGGATCACGACCGGCGAGCGACGCATCCCCGTGCAGTACGCCAAACGTGTCGTCGGGCGCCGCATGATGGGTGGGCAGAGCACGTTCATACCGCTCAAGGTCAACATGGCCGGGGTGATCCCGGTCATCTTCGCGTCGTCGGTGATGATGATCATCCCGACCTTCGCGCAGTTCCTGGGCACGGACGGCATCGGAGGGTGGTTCAACCGGACCTTCGGGCCGAGTACCTTCCTGTACATCATCGGCGAGGCCATCCTCATCATCATCTTCACCTACTTCTACACGGCGGTGACGTTCAACCCCATCGATCAGGCCGACAACCTCAAGAAGTACGGCGGTTTCATTCCCGGCGTGCGCCCCGGCCGCCCCACCGCCGAGTACCTCGACCGCATCCTCACACGACTCACGTTCCCCGGCGCCCTGTTCCTCGCCTCCCTGGCCGTGCTGCCGTGGTTGCTGTCGCGGCCGCCGATCAACGTCCCGTTCTACTTCGGCGGCACCTCGCTGCTCATCGTGGTCGGCGTCGCGCTCGACACGATGCGTCAGATGGAGGCGCAGCTCCTCATGCGGCACTACGAAGGGTTCCTCAAGTAGGTGACGACGCTGGCAGGCACACAACGCAACGTCGTGCTGCTGGGCGGCCCGGGGGCCGGCAAGGGCACCCAGGCGGAGCGCATCGTGGCACGCTTTCAGCTGTGCCATATCTCGACCGGTGAGATGCTCCGTGCGGCGGTCGAGCAGGGTACCGAGCTGGGCGTCGCCGTCGAACGCCGCATGGAGACCGGGGAACTCGTGCCGGACACCGTCGTGCTCGATCTCGTGCGTGAGCGCTTGGCCAAGCCCGACACCCTGCACGGGATCCTGCTCGACGGGTTTCCGCGCACCATCGAGCAAGCTGAGGGGCTGGACGTCCTGCTCGAGGAGGCCGGCCGCGCCCTCACCCACGCGGTGCTGATCGACGTGCCCGACGATGAGCTCGTGCGCCGCATCTCCGGGCGGCGCACCTGCCCCGTCTGCGGCAAGCTCTATCACGCCTTCTACACCCCGCCGCTGACCGACAACATCTGCGACGTGTGCAGATCCCCGCTGGTCGAGCGCTCCGACGACAACGAGGAGACCGCCCGCAACCGTCTGGCGGTCTATCGTCGCCAGATCGGCCCAGTGATCGAGTATTATCGTGGTAAGGGTCTGCTGGGCGTGGTCCGGGGCGGCTCCGAACTGCCGGGCGAGGTCTTCACGCAGGTCGCGGCGTTCCTGAGCGGCTCGTGACGGCGTGATCGTCCGCAAGTCGGCAGCCGAGGTCGCCAAGATCGCCGCCGCGGGGGCGCTCCTCGCCGACTGCCTCGACGCGCTGGCCGATGCGGCGGCGCCCGGCATCACCACCGCCGCGCTCGACCGCATCGCGGAGCGGTTCATCCGCGCGCGTGGCGGCACGCCGACGTTCCTCGGTTACCGTGGCTTTCCGGCGTCGATCTGTGCTTCGCCGAACGACATGGTGGTCCATGGCATCCCCGGCACGTACCGCGCCGTCGAGGGCGACCTTCTCAGTATCGATTGTGGTGTGACCATGCACGGCTACGTCGCCGATTCGGCCGTGACGTTGCCGATGGGCAGCGTGGAGGCGGAGGCTCGGCGGCTCTGCGACGTGACGGCCGAGTCGCTCGAAGCGGGCCTGGCCGAGTGCCGCGAGGGCCGGCGCCTCGGCGACATCTCGCACGCCGTCCAGGAGGTCGTGGAGGCCGCGGGATTCAGTGTCGTGCGCTCGCTCGTGGGGCACGGCGTGGGCAAGGAGATGCACGAGGACCCGCAGATCCCCAACTACGGCGATGCCGGGCGTGGGCCGCGCCTCGAGGAGGGCATGGTGTTCGCCATCGAGCCGATGGTCGACGCGGGGGGGCACGACGTGATCGTCGCCGACGATGGATGGGCGATCCATACGGCCGACGGCTCGCTCTCGGCGCACTTCGAGCATACGGTGGCCGTCGGCAAGAAGGCCCCCCGGGTGCTCACGCGCCGCCGGTCGGAGCGGAGCGGCGCGGGGGGATAGCGTGACCACGAGCAGGACGCGGGCCTCGGCCGCCGCGTCGCCGGCGAGCACCACGGTTTGTGAGCCACGCCGTTTATGGTAGTATGTCAGGCCGCTGTCTGTCGACGAGTAGGGAGTATGGCGAACAAAGAAGAAGCCATCGAGATCGAGGGCGAGGTTGTCGAAGCTCTGCCCAACACCATGTTCCGGGTGCACCTCGACAACAACCACGACGTGCTCGCTCACATCTCGGGCAAGATGCGCATGAACTACATCCGCATCCTGCCCGGCGACAGGGTCAAGGTCGAACTGTCGCCCTACGACCTCAGCAGAGGCAGGATCACGTACCGGTTCAAGTAGCGGCCGCGGAGGTCGCCCGGAGGTGGCGCGCGGCCGTCGCAGGCTCGCCGCGCTCCAGCGAGGATCACCGATGAAGGTAAGAGCGTCAGTCAAGCAGATGTGCGAGAAGTGCAAGATCATCCGCCGTCACGGTACGGTGCAGGTGATCTGCTCCAACCCGCGTCATCGACAGAGGCAGGGGTAAGTCCGCATGGCACGTATCGCAGGCGTCAACATCCCGCCGCAGAAGCGGGTCGAGATCGGTCTCACGTACATCTACGGCGTCGGTCGCTCGACGTCCAACAAGGTGCTCGGCACGGTCGGCATCGACGCGAACACCAAGGTGCGCGACCTCACCGAAGAGGAGATCATCCGGCTCCGCGACGCCATCGACCGTGAAGTCACCGTCGAGGGCGACCTGCGCCGCGAGCGCTCCCAGAACATCAAGCGTCTCATGGACATCGGCTGCTACCGGGGCATCCGCCACCGTCGCGGCATGCCCGTGAACGGGCAGCGCACGCGCACCAACGCGCGCTCCCGCAAAGGTCCGAAGAGGACGATCAGCGGCAAGCGCAAGAAGTGACCGCAGGATAGCGGAGGAGTAGAGCAGAGTGGCCAAGCCCCAGAGAGCCAAAGGTCGTCAGCGCCGCAAGGTCCGCAAGAACATCGCCGTCGGCCAGGCGCACATCAAGACGTCGTTCAACAACACCCAGGTGACGCTCACCGACAAGGAGGGCAACGTCATCGCCTGGGAGAGCGCCGGATCGGTCGGGTTCAAGGGCTCTCGTAAGAGCACCCCGTTTGCCGCCCAGGTGACGGCCGAGTCCTGCGCCAAGAAGGGCATGGAGCACGGTCTTCAGAAGGTCGAGGTCTTCGTCCGCGGGCCGGGTTCGGGTCGCGAGACCGCGGTGCGTTCGCTGCAGGCCGCCGGCCTCGAGATCATCAGTGTCAAAGACGTGACGCCGGTGCCGCACAACGGCTGCCGCCCGCGCAAGCGTCGCCGGGTCTAGGAAGGTCTACGTGGCGAAAGATACGTCAGCACAGTGCAAGCAGTGCCGCCGTGAGGCTGAGAAGCTCTTTCTCAAGGGTGAGCGCTGCCTCACGGACAAGTGCGCCGTCGAACGGCGCTCCTATCCACCGGGCGAGCACGGCCGCGGTCGCATCAAGCAGAGCGAGTACCTCCTCCAGTTGCGCGAGAAGCAGAAGGCGCGCCGCTACTACCAGTTGCTGGAGAAGCAGTTCCACCACTACTACGTGACCGCCAGCCGCAAGGACGGCATCACCGGTGAGACCCTGCTCAAGCTGCTCGAGATGCGCCTCGACAACGTCGTGTACCGTCTCGGCTTCGGCGCCTCACGGCGTCAGGCTCGTCAGCTCGTACGTCACGCGCACTTCACGGTGAACGGCCGCAAGGTCGACATCCCGTCGTACCAGGTGCGTCCCGACGACGTGGTCGCGGTCCGCTCGAACAGCAAGGCCGTGGAGACCGTGCGCGCCGCCACCGACCTCACGTCGTCGGTGTCGCCGTGGCTCCTGGCCGACCACGACAACCTTACCGGCAAGGTCTTGCGCGCTCCCGAGCGCGACGAGATCGATGCGCCGGTGCAGGAGCAGCTCATCGTCGAGCTGTACTCCAAGTAACCCGCTGCAGCAACGTATCCGCGGCGAAGAGTCTACAGGAGGCCAGTTGCTACAGTTTCAGATGCCCAACATCACCCGCGAGCAGCTCGCCGGCAACCGGGCGCGCTTCGAGGTCGAGCCGCTCGACCGTGGTTTCGGGCATACGTTCGGAAACGCGCTGCGCCGGGTGCTGCTGTCATCTCTCGAGGGCGCTGCCGTCAGCTCCGTCAAGATCGAGGGTGTCGCCCACGAGTTCACCACGATCAAGGGCGTCAAGGAGGATGTCACCGACATCATCCTCAACCTGAAGGAGTTGGTCTGCCGCCTGCATGGGGAGATCGACGAGGTACAGGTGCGGCTGTACAAGGACAAGCCCGGCAAGGTCGTGGCCGCCGACATCGACATCCCGGCGGAGCTCGAGATCCTCAACCCGGACCATCACATCGCGACCTTGTCGGACGGTGGCGCCATCGAGATGCTGCTGACGATCCGGCGCGGTACCGGCTACGTGCCCGCCGACGGCAACAAGACGCCGGAGACGGTCATCGGCGTCATCCCGATCGACTCGATCTTCAGCCCCATCAAGCGCGTTTCCTATCACGTCGAGAGCGCCCGCGTGGGGCAGCGCACCGACTACGACAGGCTCATCCTCGACGTCACGACCAACGGCGCTCTCCTGCCCGAGGAAGCGCTCCGCGAGGCCGCCGAGATCCTGGTCGACCGGATGTCCATCTTCACCGACCCCGACCGCACGCGCAGCAACGAGGAGTTCCCCATCGAGGGCCTCACCTCCGCGCCGGCCGGCGGCGGCATGGACGACGTGCTCATCGAAGAGCTGGAGCTCGGCGTCCGTTCGTACAACTGCCTCAAGCGCGAGGGCATCCAGACCGTCGGCGACCTGGTCTCCAAGACGGAGGCCGAGCTGCTCAACATCCCCAACTTCGGCAAGAAGAGCATCGACGAGGTCAAGGACAAGCTCAGCGAGCGCGGGCTCTCTCTGCGGGGTGACGAGTAACATGCGCCATCAGAACTCAGGCCGCAAGTTCAACATGGCCCCCGACCAGCGGCGTTCGCTGCTGTCGGGTCTGGCCTGTCAGGTGCTCGAGCACGAGAAGATCAAGACCGGCGTGGCGCGGGCGAAGGAAGTGCGTCCCATGGTCGAGGAGGCCATCACCCTCGGCAAGCGCGGCGACCTGCACGCGCGCCGGCAGGCCATCGCCATGCTGCGCAACAAGAAGATCGTGTACAAGCTGTTCAACGACGTGGCGCCGCGCTACGCGGACCGCCACGGCGGCTACACGCGTATCATCAAGCTCGGCCCGCGCCAGGGCGACGGAAGCGAGCAGGCGTACATCGAGCTGGTCTGACGACCGGCGAGACGAGGTACGGCGAGGGGCGGGCGGCCGAAGGGCCACCCGCCCCTCGCCGTACTCGCGGCAGTCGGCCTCGCCGCCACGCGCCTCCGGCCGAGCGCGCTCGGCGATGCGGTAGGCTTCGGTGGTCATGACGACCGATCGCGGATCAACCATCGCCGTGTCCTCCGCGCCGCCGCTCCTCGTGGTGCGCGACCTGCACTACCGCTACCCGGGCGCGGGCGCGGAGGCGCTCGCGGGGCTCGATCTTGATGTGGCGGCCGGTGAGTTCCTCGCCCTGGTGGGCGCCAACGGTTCGGGCAAGTCGACCTTGGCGCGTCTGCTCGGGGGGCTCGAGAAGGCATCGGCGGCCCGGAGCGCGGTTGCTTGCGGGCACGATCTGCTGACTGAGGACGGTCGTCAGGACGCCCGCCGCGACGTGGGCGTGCTCTTCCAGAACCCGGAGAACCAGCTCGTCGCCGAGTGCGTGGAAGACGATGTGGCGTTCGGCCTCGAGAACCTCGCCTGGGCGCCCGAGGACATCCGTTCGCGGGTCGAAGAGATCCTCGCGCGGTTCGGGTTGGTCGATCTCCGCCGGCGCGAGCCGCATCTGCTCTCGGGCGGTCAGAAGCAGCGCACGGCGCTCGCCGGCGTGCTCGCCGTACCGCGCCGCGTCCTGGTGCTCGACGAGCCGACGGCGATGCTCGATCCGGCCGGCCGCGCCGAGGTGCTGGCCGCCGTCGCGGCGCTGCGCGCCGAGGGTCTGGCCGTCGTCTACGTGACGCAGGAGATGGACGAGGTGGTGGGCGCGGACCGCGTGGTCGCGCTTGAGCGCGGAGCCGTGGTGTACGAGGGAGATGTCGCCGGTCTGTTCGCAGACGCCGACCTCGTACGCCGGCTCGGCCTCGGTCTGCCGGCGGCGGGCGAACTCGCGCTCGAGCTTGCCGCGCGCGACCGGAGCTTGGGGACGCTGCCGCTGACGCTCGACGAGCTCTTGGCGGCGTTGGCCGCGTCGGCATGAGGGGAATGGGCGTGGCGTGCCGCGGTCTCTGCTTCAGCTACGCAGAAGCCGGCACGCCGATCCCTGCGCTGCGCGACGTCGGCTTCGACCTGGGAGCCGGCAGATCGCTGGCGCTGCTGGGCGCGTCCGGCTCCGGCAAGTCGACGCTGCTGCAGGTGATCAAAGGGCTCGACGAGCCGGAGACCGGCCACGTGGTGCTCGACGGCGCCGGCCCGGACGATGCCCGCCACGGCGAGCTCCGGCGTCAGGTCGGGCTGGTGTTCCAGACGCCGGAGCTGCAGCTCTTCGCGGCGACGGCGCGGGAGGACGTCTCGTTCGGCCCGCGCCGGCTCGGGTGGGACGAGACCGAGGTCGAGACGGCCGTGGACGAGGCGCTTCAGCTCGTCGGCCTGCCCTCCGGAGAGTTCGGCGACCGCCATCCCTACGCGCTCTCGGGGGGCGAGCAGCGCAGGCTCGCCCTCGCCGGTGTGCTCGCGATGCGGCCGCGTCTGCTGCTTCTCGACGAGCCGTTCGTGAGCCTGGACCCCTCCACCCGGCGCGAGCTCGCGCGCATCCTCGCCCGCTTGCGGTCCGCGGGCGTGACGCTGCTGCTCGCGACGCACGATGTGGACCTCGCGTGGGCGCTCTGCGACCAGCTTCTCGTACTCGACGCCGGCAGGGTGGCGGCGTCGGGCCCTTGGGACGTCGGCGAGGAGGGCCGTCGCCTGCTCGCCGCCAGCCGGCTCCGGGAGCCGTTCCTGGTGGAGCTCTGGCGGCGTCTCGGACGCGATCCCGCCGAGGCGCCGCGCAGCGTCGCGGAGGCCGCGGAGGCCCTCGCGTGAGGCCGGCCGTCGCGCAGTACTATCCCGGCGACTCGGTGATCCATCGCTTGGACCCTCGCGCCAAGTTCGTCGCCGTCACCGCGCTGGCGATCGCGCTCTTCGTACGCGATTCGTTCGCGGGGCTCGCCGTGTTCGCCGCGGCCGGCGTGGCCGCGTATGCGCTGAGCGGCGTCCCGGCAGCCTGGTTCTGGCGCGCCTTCAGGCCGCTGCTGTGGCTGGTAGGACTCACGTTCCTCGCCCAGGTGGTGTTCGCCCCCGGCGAGCCCTTCTTCAGCGTCTGGATCTTCCATCTCTCCTGGACGGGCCTGGAGTTCGCGGCGTTTCTCAGCTTGCGTCTCATGGTGCTGGTGCTCATCGGGTCCGTGCTCACGCTCACCACGGCGCCGCTCGCCCTTACCGACGGTCTCGCCTGGCTCGGGCGTCCTCTGCGAAGGTTCCACGTGCCGACCGATGAGCTGGCTCTCATGGTGACCATCGCCCTGCGGTTCATCCCCACGCTGCTTGTGGAACTCGATCAGATCATGCGCGCCCAGCGCGCTCGCGGCGCGGATTTCGGGAGTGGCGGGCCCGTGCGCCGCGCCCGCGCCCTGGTGCCCGTACTCACGCCTCTGTTCGTGCTGAGTTTCCGGCGCGCCGACGAGCTTGCGCTCGCGATGGAGGCGCGCTGCTATCGCCCCGGCCTCGTCCGTACGCGACTCCACCCACTCCGGGCGGAAGGCCGCGACGCCGTGCTCCTGTCGCTTACGGCCGCGGTCATCGCCGCCGGCCTGCTCGTGTAGGATGCCTCAGTGACTGGCGGGCGAGCAGCGGAATGGGGCGGGCGTTCGGCGGAGCGGGACGCGCGAGCGGCGGGGCAGGCCGTGCGTGCGGTGGAGCGCCGTGCGGCGGGCGGACCGACCGATGCACGCGGCGGCGGCGCGACCTGGCGTCTGGACCTCGCCTACGAAGGCACAGCCTACCGGGGCTGGGCGAAGCAGCCGGGGCAGGTGACCATCGAAGGCGTGCTGGAGGAGGCGCTCGCGACGGTCGTGCGCGAGCGCGTACGCCTGAGTGTCGCCGGCCGCACCGACGCGGGTGTGCACGCGTGGGCGCAGGTGGCGTCGTTCTCCTGCGCCTGCCCCGATCTGGAGCCCCGGCAGCTGCGCCGCTCGCTCAACGCCCTGCTGCCGTCCGACATCGGCGTGCTGCGGGTGGTCCGCGAGCCGACCGCGTTCGTCGCTCGCGAGGCCACCTCCCGGACCTACGAGTACGACGTGTGGACGACGCCGGTGAAGCCGGTGCGCGAGCGCGCCTTCGTGTGGGCGTTGCGCGGCGGCGTGGACGGGGCGACGCTCGCGGCGACGGCCGAGCTCCTGCCCGGGATCCGCGACTTCGCCGCCCTCACGCCTTCCGCTCACCTCTACCGTTCGTGCGTCCGCGAGGTGGCGGCGGCGGCATGGACCGACGAGGGACCGACGCCGGACGGAGAGGGCCGGCGCCTGCGCTTTCGCGTGACGGCCGGCAGTTTCCTTCACAACATGGTGCGTGTCGCCGTCGGCTCGATGATCGACGTGGCGCAGGGGCGGATGACCGTGCAGGAGTTCGAGGAGGCGCTCGCCGCCGGCGAGCGCCGGAGGATGGGGCAGACGGCGCCGGCGCGTGGGCTGGCGCTCGTGGCCGTCGGTTACGCGCCGCCGCCGGCCCTCACTCGCCGAGGAAGCGCTTGACCAGCTTCGCGCGCGCGGCTTCGTCCGGCGGGAAGACGTAGGCCACGCCGCCCTCCATGCCGGGTGTGCCCGCCATGACGAGCTTCTTGCCGCCGTCGGCGCGCCACTTGAGGTAGCCCAGTGTGAGGATCTGGTTGGTCGTGAGGTCGGTCGCGACCCCGCTCATGAACCTGGTGCCGATCTCCGGGAGCCTCGTGATGTTGGACGGCCGCACGATCTTCTTCTGGAGTGCCTGTACGAAGGCTTGCTGGCGGCGCGCCCGCGTGAAATCGCCGTCGGCGTACGCCTTGCGGATACGGACGTAGAGCATGGCGTACTTGCCGTCGAAGTGGTGCATGCCCTTCTTGAACTCGACGGTGCGGTGGTTGGCGCCTGCCTCCGTGGTCACGGTCTGCGGCACGTACATGTCGATGCCGCCGACGGCGTTCACGAGCCTGGGGAAGCCTTCGAACGTGACGATCATGACGTGGTTGATGGGGATGCCGGTGAACTGCCGGATCGTCTCCACCGCGAGCGCCGACCCCCCGTAGAACATCGCCTCGTTGATCTTGGTGCTGCCGTGGCCGGGGACGTCGACCCTGGTGTCGCGCGGGATGGCGAGCTGGTTGATGGTGTGCGTCTTGGGGTCGAAGCGCATGAGCAGGATGGTGTCGGAGCGCGCCACCGTCTCGGTCGCCTTCATGTCGACGCCGAGCAGCAACACCGTCGTGCCGTTGCGCCAGATCCAGCCGTCGTCGGGAGCGAGCTGGGCGCGCGTCTTCTCGCCGATGCGCCGGTTGGACTTGTCGACTGCCCGGTCGAACTTCTGGTACCCGGGCCAGGCCAGGACGGTGAGGACGACGCCGGCGATCACCAGCATCGCGAAGAGGCCGACGGGGACGTACCACCAGCGGATGCGGCGCCGGCGGCGGGGGCCGGCTGACCGCTTCGGACGCTCCGCGCTTTCGCGCCCGCCGTCTGTGGCCGCCGGCCCGTACGTGTGGTAGTCCCTGTCACGGCGCGGCCGGTCGCGCGCCGGGCGCGCTCCGGCGAGCTCGTCGTCGACCTGGCTGCGCCGGGGGCGGCGCGCCTTGTAGGTCCTGTAGGGCTTCGCCCCTTCTCTGTCGTCGTCCTGTCTCGTCATACGGTGGCGGCTCCGGTCCGCGGACGCGCGCGTGTCACGTGCGTGGCCAGTGGGGAGCGGGGCGCCGGGCGTCACACCAGAGTACGCCTGTGAGCGGGCGTTTCCTGCGGCCTCGAGTCTACACCATGGTAAGCTCCGGAGCGTCATGAGCCCGGAACGCACCGTCATCGGCGTCGACATCGGCGGGACCAAGGTGGCCGCCGCTCTCGTGCGGGGGCGTCTGCCCGCGCTCGGCGCGCGCACGCGCGCCGAGGTGGAGACGCCCGAGGTCATCGACCGGTTCACGATGCCGACCGACGTCAGTTCGGCGGAGGCCTGCCTCGCCGGGGTCGTCGCTTGTATCGCCGATCTCGAGCACGGCTCGGGCGAGGTCGAGGGCATCGGCGTGGGCGTCGCCTCGATGGTCGATTTCGCCGGCGGGCGCGTCGTCGCATCGGTCAACCTGCCGCTCACGGACGTGCCGCTGCGCGATCACTTGCGGCGGCGCTTCGGCGTGCGCGTCGTGGTCGACAACGACGCCACCGCCGCGGCGAT
>CAZJGT010000013.1:0-27930 GCA_964545565.1 uncultured Thermoleophilia bacterium | reverse complement strand
GAAGCAGGCCTACCGCGCCTACCGGGCGCTGCTCGACTCGGCTCGTTGGGGCCGCCTGGCGAACCAAGGGGCTCGCGCCCAGCGTCTGCTGTGGGCCAGCACCTCGACGAAGAACCCCGAAGCGCCCGAGCTACTGTACGTGAACGCCCTGACGGCGCCGCTGACCATCAATACCATGCCCGAGAGCACCCTGATCGCCTTTGCCGATCACGGAGAGGTGGGCGACATGATGCCGGCCGACGGCGGCGACGCCGACGAGACCCTCGCCGCTTTCGCCGAGGTCGGCATCGACCAACACAGCCTGGCCGCCCAGCTCCAGCAAGAAGGCGCGGAGGCCTTCGACCGGTCGTGGAACAGCCTGTTGGCCGGCATCGCCGCCAAGCATGAGCGGTTGACGGCAGGCGGTCCGTCCCGGTGAGGCAGCGGAGCGGTAAGCACGACGCTCAGCCGCGACCCCGCTCATCCGTCTCGGCGGGATAGGTGATCGTCCGTCCGTCCACGTTGGCGAACGGCGTCAGCCTGTGCGGCTTGACGGGACCGGGCCCGATGATGTCGACCACGTCGATCCCCCGGATGAGCAGCGCGTCGGCGATCAGCGAGCGGTGACATCGCCAAGGGACCGCCTCCGCGCACATGATCGCAGTTGAGGCCGCACGAGCTTGGCCGATCAGTCTGTCCACGGCCGCGGCGAACTCGTCGGTCTGCATGTAGTCGGCGTAGCCTCGAAAGCGCGCGTTCCGCCAGCCCCCGTTGGGCGAGTCGGGGCTGACGCGGCGAAAACCGCCGAGCTCCGCCAAGTGGACGTAGCGCATGTCGTTCGCGCGTAAGGAGCGCTGCAGCGCGACGATGTCGAACTGGGGGTTGTGCGCCGAATGGGGGACGCTACGCACGTCCGCCACGAGTTCGACGGCGTGAGCGGTCAGAAGCGCCAGGAAGTCCCCCATCGAGCGGTCGGAGTGCCCCACCGTGTAGATTCGCGTCGTCACAAAGTCTCCATTCCCTGGCGCAACACGCCCTGTCTGGCATGGTACCCGCTCGGCGCAAGGCGCTGCGCAGAAGTCACCGCTCGAACGGTGATGTACCCGGCGCCCGGAGTCGTTGACCCGTTGCCTGTCGTCCGCGTCGACGCCGCACGATTTCGTTTCCTTCGCGCCCGGGTAGGCTCACTGCGACGGCAGCGTGTGCGCGGCTGAGCCGGCCTCGCAGCGTGGTCAGGGTGTGGCTGCGAGCCGACTGCGGTACATCGACGGGGAGGGACCGATGGAAGAACGGGTTGCGGGCACCGAGGACCTTGAGGACGGCCAGATGATGACGGTCACGGTGGGCGGCAAGAAGGTGCTGCTTGCCCGTATCGACGGCCGGTATCACGCGACCGGCGCTCGCTGCCCGCACTGGGGCGGCTCGCTTCCCGACGGCACACTGCACGACGACCGCGTCATCTGCCCATTGCACGGCGGCACGTTCGACGTGCGCGACGGCGCCCTGCTCGAGCCCCCGCCGCTGGATGCCGTCTCCTCGTTCTCCGTCCGCATCGAGGGCACGGACATCTTCGTGGAGCGTCCCGACGAGGCGAAGGACGCTCGCCCTGCGGCCACGTGCCGGGCCGACGTCGGGGCCGACGGGCGGCTCTTCGCCATCATCGGGGGCGGCGCTGCTGCGGAGGCCGCGGCTGAGGCGCTGCGCCAGGAGTGCTTCCGCGGCGACATCGTCATCATCAGCGCCGAGGACCGCTGGCCCTACGACCGTCCCATGCTGAGCAAGGACTACGTTGCCGGCACGGTGCCGGCCAAGTACCTTCCGCTGCGTCCGCCTGAGTTCTATGCGGAGCATGACATCCGGCGCCGGCACGCGGAGGTCACCTCGCTCGATGTGCGCAGCCGCACGATCACCCTGCGGGACGGAAGCACACTCACACCCGACGCGGTGCTGATCGCGAGCGGCGGATCGGCCCGAACGCTCGAGGTGCCGGGTGCGGATCTCCCCGGCGTGTTCACGCTGCGCTCCTGGGGCGATGCCGACGCGCTCGTCGACGCGGCGCAGAGCGCCCGCCGCGCCGTCGTCATCGGCACGAGCTTCATCGGCATGGAGGTGGCGGCCGGTCTCGCCGGCCGCGAGCTTGAGGTGACGGTGGTCGGCCGCGACGCGGTCCCCTTCGAGAGGACCTTGGGCGAACCCGTCGGCACGATCATCAGGCGGTACCACGAAGAGCACGGGACCCGCTTCGTCATGGGCCGGACCGTGACCCGCTTCGACGGCGAGGGCGAGGTCGCGAGCGTCGTGCTCGACGACGGCACGACGCTTCACGCCGACCTTGTCGTCGTCGGCGTCGGCATGATCCCGGCGACCGCGTTCGTCGAGGGCGTCGAGACGGCGGCGGACGGCGGCTTGATGGTGGACGATCGGCTGCGCGTGGCGCCGGGCGTGTGGGCGGCGGGCGACGTCGCACAGTTCGTGGAGACCCACTCGGGCCGGCGCGTGCGTATCGAACACTGGCGCCTCGCCGAGCAGCACGGCCGCGCCGCCGCTCGGGCCATGGCCGGCGATCCGCAGCCGTTCACCGGCGTGCCGTACTTCTGGACGCAGCAGTTCGGCCGCGAGATCTACTACGCCGGCGTCGGGCAGGGATGGGACGAGATCGTCGTGACCGGCGACCTCCCGGCGTGGGACTTCACCGTGTTCTACGCTCGTGAGAACCGGCTCCTCGCGGCCTGCGGCACTCGCGGCAAGGAGATCGGCGCCTTCATGGAGCTCATGCGTGTGGGTGCCCTGCCGCCGGCCGACCGCGTGAGCGAGACGGCGACTTCCGGAATGAGCGCGCTGCTGGCGGCGGGCGGGCCGCCTGCGTAGCGCCCGCCTCCCTTGCTGCGGCGGTACGACAGCGACACGAGAGGGTGCTCCATGGACCTCGTGCTACGGCCGGTGGCGCCGTACCGACTGGACTTCACCGTCCTCGCGCTGCGCCGCGACCCCGTCAACCTCGTCGATCGCTGGGAGTCGTCCGTCTATCGGCGAGTCTTCGTCGTGGAGGGGAGACCCCTTGAGGCCGCCGTCGAGCAGGTGGCGCCGCCGCAGGCGCCACAGCTAGCCGTTCGGTTCGCCGGTCCCGGGGTTGAGGACGCCGCACGGCGGCAGACGGCGGCTGAACTGCTTCGGTCCATCCTCGGCCTGGACGTGGACCTCTCGCCTTTCTACCGGCTCGCGGCTCGGGACGAGAGGCTCGCGCCGCTCGTCCGCCGCTTTCCCGGCCTCAAACCGCCCATCATGCCGACGGTCTTCGAGACGCTCGTCAGCGCCATCGCCTGCCAGCAGCTTTCGCTCATCGCGGGGATGCATCTGCTGGCCCACTTCAGTGAGGCGTATGGGGTGGTCCTGGACGGTCACCACGCGTTTCCCCGCCCGATCGACGTGCTCGGATCAGACCCTCAGGACCTGCGCCGGCTCGGTTTCAGCATGCGCAAGTCGCAGACCATCCTTCGGCTTACGGAGGAGGTCGCCGGCGACCGTCTCGACCTTGAGGGGCTGGCGCAACTCGAGACGGAAGAGGTCGTGCGGCGGCTGACCGCTCTGCCGGGTATCGGCCGCTGGACGGCGCAGTATGTCGCCCTGCGCGGCCTGCGACGCCTCGAAACCTTCCCCGCCGACGATGTCGGCGGTCAGAACAAGCTGCAGCGTCTGTTCGCTTTGCCGAAGCGCCCGGACTACGTCGAGGCCAGGCGCATCCTCGAGCGGTGGCGACCGTACCCGGGCATCGTCTACTTCTATCTCCTGTTGGACCAGCTCGCCCGCACCGGTCGGCTGGCAGAGACTGCCGACCCCGTCGGCACAGGCTCAACAGCGTCGCCTTGACGGCCGGGACTCCGGCCATCCGCCTGGTCGAGGGAGTCCGTCGCCCTTGCGGATGCGGCGATCATCACTCCTGCGGGCGGGCGACGGCGCGCCGGCAGAGATCGAGCCCGCCGCCGTCCTCGAGCCACGAGCGCAGCGTGTGCAAGCCCGGGTGCACGCGGCGCAGCCAGGTGATGTCGTCACTGGCGCTCGACGCCTCCGGGTAGATGAACACGCCCTCCACCTGCACCTGCTCGTAGGCGACGGGTTCGCCCAGCTCCTGCGACAGCAGAGCCACGATCGCAGTGGGACTGCTGACGTCCCCGGCGACGGCGATGGTCTTGCCGAGGAAGTCGTCGGGCGCCGCAAGCGCAGTGGCGGCGAGCGCAGCGACGTCGTCGATGGCGATCAGCGGCAGACGACTCTGGGCTTCGAACGGCGTCGCGAGCACCGGCTGCGAGCCGTAGCGGCTGAGCCAGTACCAGGGGATCTCCTCCATGAGCGTGGTCGGCCGCAGCACGGTCAGGGGTGCATTGAGCGACCGAAGATAGGTCTCGATCTCGGTGGCCCGGTCGCAGGCGATGCGATGGTGGTCGGGCCCGGTGCCCGCCGAGTACACGATGTGCCTGATGCCCGCACGCATGGCGGCATCACCGATCGTCCGGCCGTGACGCAGCCTGTCGTCGGGCCCGGACTGCGGATCATCGAGCACCATGAACAGCGCGTCGGCGCCGCGAAACGCATCGTCGAGCGCTGCCGCGTCGTCGAGGCTCGCGGACGGCGCACGGTGCCACGAGAGCCCACGGGCCTCGCCCTCACCCCGGCCGTCGAGAAGCACGGTCGTCTGCAGACCGCGGTCACCGAGGTGTCTCAGAACGGCGCTGCCCTGATGTCCGGCAGCGCCGATGACCAGCACGGAACCCGGCTTCGTGCTCACGACACTCACCTCTCTTCCATTCTTGGGCGAGGCATCGTCCTCGCACCCGCCAGAAGCAGTCGTCTCGGCGGAGTTGTTCCCTGAACGCCCACAAGCGTACTCTCGCAGTCGACGCCGTCAGCCGCGGCCGGCAGCGGGGCCGCCGCCGGCAGCGGGGCCGCGGCCGACCCTGTATGCCTCGCGCACGAACTCCTCGAAGGTCGTGGGCTTCCTGCCGGTCACGCGCTCGACGACATCGGTCACCGCGGAGAGCAGGCCCAACGCCTGGAGCTCGTCCGCGGCCACGAGCTCATCGGCCCATCGCGAGGGCCAGCCGGCGTAATGGTAGATCGCCGACAACTCCTCGAGGCTGTGCTCGATGAAGCGGATCTCCCGGCCCGTCACTGCGGAGATGACGGCGGCGGCCTCCGCGCGAGTGAGCGCCTGAGGGCCGGTCACCTCGTAGGTCTTCCCCTCGTGGCCGGCCTCCATCAGGACGCGCGCGGCTACCGCCGCCACGTCGCGCGCGTCGACCAGACTGCATCGTCCCTCGCCCGCCGCGCCGAGCATCGTGGTCTGGTTCGCGTGCCGGATGTAGCGGAGGTAGTGCTGCATGAAGTTGTTGGCACGCAGGATCGTGAACGGCACGCCCGAGCCCTCCAGGTGAGATTCGACCTCGGCGTGCCAGCGAGCCGTCGGCAGTCTGACGGCCTCGTCGGAGGCGCCCATCCAGGAGAGCTTGACGACGTGTCTGACACCGGCACGCAAGGCGGCCTCGACGAGGCTCTTCTGCGCTCGGATGCCGCTCTCGACAGTGCTGATCAGGTTGCTGTGGGCGCGGAGGGCCGGACTCAGCGTCGAGCTCACGAACACGCCGTCGACGCCGGTGAGCGTCTTCTCGAACGATGCGGCGTCGTTGAGATCGCCCACGACCGTCTCGACACGCGGCAAGCTGGAGAGACCGGCGGTCTCAGTGGTCCGAACCAAGACGCGCACGTCCTCACCCTGCTCCGCGAGATGTCGCACAACGTCCGAGGCGACGATCCCCGGCGCACCACTCACATAGATCATCGACTGCTCCTCGCCTCGCCGGGCCGCTTCCGTCACTTGGGTCCATGCCCCGGACCAGCCGTCGTCAGTCGCACGGCGCGAAGAAGGCGTCTGCCATTCCTGCCTTGCCGCCCCGCACAACGCCGTGCACGCCTGCGTCCTTCTTTCGCGGCTAACGGCGTCGCGCCTGGCGAAGTATCGTAAACTCGCCTGCAAGGGCGGCGGACGAGGAGGTCGAGCGACGTGACGCGACGTGCAACGGCAGCGGGAGGCGGGCCGGTGCCGCCGGCCGAACGTGGTGAGGCCTCGAGGGCGCTGCTCCAACGCATCCGCTACCTGACCCCCGGCGACTCCAGCGCCGACGGTCGCGTGGTCGTGCGCGAGAGCAGCAGCCGCTCCGAGGAGTTCTACCGCGATCGCTGGCGCCACGACCGTGAGGTGCGCTCCACCCACGGCGTCAACTGCACGGGCTCGTGTTCCTGGATGATCCACGTGCGCGACGGCATCGTCTCCTGGGAGTCTCAGGCGACGGACTACCCCGAGACCTCACCCGACATGCCGGACGAGGAGCCCAGGGGCTGCCCGCGCGGCGCCACCTTCTCCTGGTACACCTATCAACCCGGGCGCGTACGCTACCCGTACGTGCGCGGCGCCCTGCTCGAGATGTGGCGGGCGGCGCGGCGGGAGCACGCCGATCCGGTCGACGCCTGGGCCAGCATCGCCACCGACCCGGACAAGAGCAGCGCTTACAAGGATGCGCGCGGACACGGCGGCTTCATGCGCGCGACCTGGGATGAGGCGCTCGAGCTCTGCGCCGCCGCACATGTCGACACGATCGAGCGCTGGGGTCCCGACCGCGTCGCCGGCGTCAGTCCCATCCCGGCCATGTCACCCGTCTCGCACGCTTCGGGCTCGCGCTATGTGACGCTCACCGGAGGCGTGCAGAACTCGTTCTACGACTGGTACGCCGACCTGCCGCCGGCCTCGCCGCAGGTCCTCGGCGACCAGACCGACGTGCCCGAGTCGGCCGACTGGTGGCACGCCTCCTACCTCATGATCTGGGGCAGCAACGTGCCGGTCACGCGCACCCCCGACGCGCACTTCATGGTCGAGGCCCGCTATGCGGGGCAGAAGGTCGTGGTCGTGTCCCCCGACTACGCCGAACATGTGAAGTTCGCCGACGACTGGCTGCCTGTGACGGCGGGCATGGACGGCGCTCTCGCGCTCGCCATGGGCCACGTCGTGTTCAAGGAGTTCTACGTCGACCGTGAGGTGCCGTTCTTCACGCAGTACGCGAAGACCTACACGGACATGCCTTTCCTGGTGAAGCTGCGCGAGCACGACGGCGCCTACACCCCCGACCGCTTCCTGACCGCCCACGACCTGGCCGACACGGTCGAGGCCGCGGAGTGGAAGACCGTCGTCATGGACGCCGCGACCGGCCGTCCGGCGGTGCCCAACGGCTCGCTGGGCTACCGCTGGTCGGAGTCGGGTGAGGGCCGCTGGAACCTCGACCTCGGCGACATCGACCCGCAGCTCACGCTGCTCGCCGCCGATGGCGAGGCGGTCGAAGTGCTCCTGCCGCGCTTCGACGGGGCGCAGGCGGACGTGCTGCGGCGCGGCGTACCGGCGCGCCGCCTCGGCGAGCATCTGGTGACCACCGTCTACGACCTGCTCCTGGCCCAGTACGGCGTCGTCAGGCCGGGCCTGCCCGGCGCATGGCCGGCGGGCTACGATGACGCGAGTCAGCCCTACACGCCGGCCTGGCAGGAGCGCCTCACCGGCGTCCCGGCGGCGGTCGCCGCGCGCGTGGCCCGCGAGTTCGCGCGCAACGCGGAGGTCACCGAAGGCCGCTCCATGATCATCATGGGCTCGGGCATCAACCACTGGTTCAACTCCGACATGACCTACCGCACGATCATGACGCTGCTCTTCGCCTGCGGCTGCGTCGGCCGCAACGGCGGCGGCTGGGCGCACTACGTGGGCCAGGAGAAGGTGCGCCCCTTCACGGGCTGGTCGACGCTCGCCTCGGCGCTCGACTGGAGTCGTCCTCCCCGGCACAACTGCGGCACCGAGTGGTACTACCTGGCCACCGACCAGTGGCGCTACGAGGTCTTCGCAGCGGACCACCTGGCGTCACCGCTGGCCCGCGGTCTGCTCGCGGGCAAAGCGCCGATCGACGCCCTGGCCCAGGCGGAGCGGCTCGGCTGGCAGATCACGCATCCGACGTTCGACCGCAATCCGCTTGAGCTGGCCGCGGAGGCGGAGACCGCCGGCATGGCTCCCGCCGACTATGTCGTGGACGAGCTCCGCAACGGTCGCCTGCGCTTCAGCGTCGAGGATCCCGACGACCCGGCCAACTTCCCCCGCCTGCTCTTCGTCTGGCGGGCCAACCTGCTGGGCAGCTCCGGCAAGGGCCATGAGTACTTCCTGCGCCATCTCATGGGCTCCGACCTCGACAACGTCCTCGCGACCGAGACGCCGCCCGAGCTCAGACCCAAGGACGTCGTTTGGCGCGACGAGGCTCCGGTCGGCAAGCTCGACCTCCTCGTCGCCGTCGACTTCCGCATGACGAGCACCGGCCAGTTCGGCGACGTCGTGCTGCCGGCCGCCACCTGGTACGAGAAGAGCGACCTCTCCTGCACCGACATGCACCCCTACGTGCATTCCTTCAACGCGGCCATCGACCCGCCCTGGGAGGCGCGCTCGGACTGGGACGCCTTCAGCGACCTGGCGCGCGTGTTCTCGCGGCTCGCAGCCGGGCGCCTCGGCGTGCGCCGCGACCTCGTGGCCACGGCGCTCGCCCACGACACTCCTGCGGAAGCGTCGCAGCCGTTCGGCGAGGTCAAGGACTGGCGGGCCGGCGACGCGGAGCCCGTGCCGGGCAAGACGATGCCGGCCCTGACCGTGGTCGAGCGCGACTTCGGCGCCGTCCACGAGAAGCAGACCAGCCTGGGCCCGCTCGTCGAGTCGCTCGGCGTCGGTACCAAGGGCGTCGCCTGGCGCCCCGCCGAGGAGGTCGCCTGGCTGGGCGCCGCCAATGGCCTCGTCCACGGCGGCGCCGGCGACGGGCGTCCCTCGCTGGCGCGCGCCGAGCAGGCCGCGGAGGCGATCCTCGCGCTCTCGGGGACGACCAACGGCCGCCTTTCTCACGACGGCTTCACGACCATGGAGAAGCGCGTCGGCCTTCCCCTCGCCGACCTGGCGGAGGGGGAGCGCGACGCGCGCATCCGCTGGTCCGACGTCAAGGCACGGCCGCACAAGACGCTGACCAGCCCGGAGTGGTCCGGCAACGAGGCCGGCGATCGCCAGTACAACGCCTTCACCATCAACGTGGAGCGCCGCAAGCCCTGGCACACGCTCACGGGGCGCATGCATTTCTTCCTCGACCACCAATGGCTGGGCGAACTCGGGGAGCAGCTCCCCGTATGGCGGCCGCCTCTGAACACGCCCGAGCGCTATCCCGAAGCCGCCGCGCTCGGAGACGACGCCATCGCCCTCCGCTACCTCACGCCGCACTCCAAGTGGTCCATCCACACGGATTACCAGGAGAACCCCTTGCTGCTGACGCTCTTCCGCGGCGGCACGGTGGCGTGGCTTTCGCCGGAAGACGCCGCCGCGATCGACGTCGCCGACAACGACTGGATCGAGGTCTGCAACCGCAACGGCGTGCTCGACTGCCGCGCCGTTGTCTCGCCGCGCATGCCCCGCGGCGTGTGCTACATCTACCATGCCAAGGACCGCCACGTGGCGAGCCCGCGCACGGAGAAGACGGGCAAACAGGGCGGCACGCACAACGCGCTGACGCGCGTGCTCCTCAAGCCGACGCACATGATCGGTGGCTACGCGCAATTCTCGTACGCGCTCAACTACTACGGCTGCACCGGCAGCCAACGCGACGAGGTCGTCGTGGTCCGGCGTCGCACCGAACAGGAGGTGACGTACTGATGCGCGTGCGTGCCCAACTCATGATGGTGATGGCGCTCGACAAATGCCTCGGCTGCCACACCTGCTCGATCACCTGCAAACAGGCCTGGACCGACCGTGACGGCGCCGAGTACATGTGGTTCAACAACGTGGAGACCAAGCCGGGCGCCGGCTACCCGCGGCGCTGGGAGGACCAGGACCGCTGGCAGGGCGGCTGGAGGCTCGACGGCAAGGGCCGCCTGGCGCTGCGCGCGGGCGGCCGCATCAAGAAGCTCGCCACGATCTTCGGCAACCTCGACATGCCGCTGATCGACGACTACTACGAACCGTGGACCTATGACTATGCCAACCTGATCGACGCGCCCTCGGGTCCGGGCACACCGGTGATCACGCCGCGCTCACGCCTCACGGGCAAGTCCATCGACCTCCAGTGGGGCCCCAATTGGGAGGACGATCTGGCGGGGACGCTGAGCCCCGACGACCCCGGCATCAGCGGCCTCGAGCAGGAGATCCTTCAGCGCTACGCGCAGGTCTTCATGTTCTACGTGCCGCGCATCTGCAACCACTGCGTGAACCCGTCGTGCGTGGCCTCCTGCCCCTCCGGAGCGCTCTACAAGCGCGAGGAGGACGGCGTCGTCCTGGTCGACCAGGACAAGTGCCGCGGCTGGCGCTTCTGCGTCTCGGGTTGTCCGTACAAGAAGGTCTACTTCAATCATCTGAGCGGCAAGGCCGAGAAGTGCATCTTCTGCTACCCGGTCACGGAGAACGGCAAGCCCACCGTCTGCTCCGAGACCTGCGTGGGCCGTCTGCGTTACAACGGCGTCGTGCTCCACGACCTCGACGCCGTGACCGCCGTCTCGGAGACGACGAACGAGGCGGACCTCGTCGAGGCGCAGCGCGAGCTGCTCCTCGACCCGCACGACGCACGGGTGCGCGCGACCGCAGAGGAGTCGGGCGTGCCGCACGAGTGGGTCGAGGCGGCGCGCCGCTCTCCCGTGTACGCGCTGGCCAAAGAACTGCGCGTCGCGCTGCCGCTGCATCCGGAATACCGCACGCTACCGATGGTCTGGTACGTGCCGCCGCTCTCGCCGGTGCTCGACGCGCTGAGCGCGGCCGGCTACGACGGCGGGGACCCCGACCAGGTGTTCCCCGCGCTCGGCGACCTGCGCATCCCGCTGCGCTACGTGGCCACCATGCTCGCCGCCGGCGATCCCGGCCCGGTCGAGGAGAGTCTGCGTCGTCTGCTGGCCATGCGCATCGCGAAACGCCGCGAGCAGCTCGGCGACCCGGCGCCGGCCGCGGTCACCGGCGAGGCCGGGATGAACCGCGCTGAAGTCGATCGGCTGTTCCGCCTTCTGGCGCTGGCGCCGTACGACGAGCGTTACGTGATCCCCAAGGCGCGGCGCGAAGACGCCGGAGCCCGTCAGGCCCGGCACGCGGACGGCATCGCCCCGAAGAGCGTGAAGCCGCCATGGTGAGCGCCCGCGAGACCGCCATGACCGAGTCGCCGGCGCCGGGAGACGCCGCCTTGACGCCGCCGCCGGATGGCACCGCCGTGGTCCTGCAGGCGGCCTCGCTGCTCCTCGACTACCCCGGCGCGGCCTCCACCGAGGTGGCCGGGCAGGTAGGAGCAGCTCTCGTTGAGCTGCCGCGCAGCCCGGCACGGCGCCGCCTCGAGCGCTTTCTCCCCTGGTGGAACGGGCTGAGCGAGGCGGAGCGTGAGCAGGCCTACGTCGCCACGTTCGATCTCGACCGGACCGTGACGCTCTACGTCACAGAGGGAGGCGGCCGCACCTCGCGTGAGCGCGGTGCGGCCCTTCTCGAGCTTCGCCAGGCGTATCGGCGGAGCGGCGCCGAGGTGCGCCTCGACGAGCTGCCCGACTACCTGCCGCTCATGCTTGAGGTAGCGGCGCACGTGCCCGCCGCGCGCGCGCTGCTCGTTGCGGAGCGGGCGGCGCTCGAAGGTCTCGCCGCGGCGCTCAAGGAGCGCGAGAGCCCCTTCGGCTTCGTCCTCGGGGCAGTGCTCGCGGTCTTGCCCACCACGTCCGACCGCGACCCGGAGGAGCGCCCATGAACGCGACGTATTCCTGGCAGATCGCCGCCTTCGTCATCCTTCCTTACCTCGCACTCGCCACGTTCGTGATCGGGCATATCTGGCGCTACCGGTTCGATCGCTTCGG
Source organism: uncultured Thermoleophilia bacterium (assembly GCA_964545565.1). Classification (GTDB taxonomy): domain Bacteria; phylum Actinomycetota; class Thermoleophilia; order UBA2241; family UBA2241; genus CAIXSE01. The sequence goes on along the minus strand of CAZJGT010000013.1, from coordinate 16,032 downwards.
CTGGACGAGTCGCTCCTCGCAGCTCTACGAGCGGCGCCTTCTGATGATCGGCGCGCCGCTCTTCCACTACGGAACGCTGCTGGCGATCGTCGGCCACGCGACCGGCCTGTTGGTGCCCAAGTCGTGGACCGCCGCCGTCGGCGTCCCCGAGTCACTGTACTCCTTGTTCTCCAAGGCCGCCGGGACCACCGCCGCCGTCCTCATCGTCATCGGTCTCGTCGTTCTCACCGTGCGCCGCGTCGGCAGCGACCGCTTGCGCGGCGTCACCTCCGCCGTCGACTGGGTGGCGGTCACGCTGCTCTGGGTGATGATCGTGCTCGGCGTCTTCGTCACCGTCGGCTACAACGTCTTCGGGCCCGGCTACGATTACCGGGAGTCGGTATCGCTGTGGATGCGCGGCATCTTCTCGCTGCAGCCCGACGTGAGCGACATGGCCGCAGCGCCGTGGATCTTCCAGCTGCACGCCACCGTCGCCTGGTTGTTCCTCGCGCTGTTCCCGTTCACGCGGTTCGTGCACTTCTGGAGCGCCCCGGTCTGGTACCTCACGCGACCGTTCGTCCTGTACCGGCGACGGAGGGCCGGGCTCGTCCTCGCCCCCGGTGAGTCGCGGTCGTGGCAGACCTCCGGGCGCGTCAACCGCGGACCGCGGCTGTGAGCGCATCCGGCGCCCGGCCGCCGAACCACGCTCCCCTGTTCGGGCGGGAGCTCCTGCGCAGTCTGCAGCTTCCCATGCTGAGGCATCGCTACGACGAGCGTCGCGTGGTCGCCGTCTATCTGTTCGTGAACTCGGGGCTCGCGATCGGCATCATGGCGGCGCTCGCCCTGCTCACCAAGCAGCCGTTCGCGTTCCCCTCGCTGGGTCCCACGGCCTTTCTCCTCTTCTACCAGCCGCTGGCGCCCAACGCGGCCCCGCGTTCCTGCTTTTTCGGCCACCTCATCGGCGCGCTGTCCGGGTATGTCGCCCTGGTCGTGTTCGGGCTCACCGACGTCGCTCCGAACCTCGAAGACGTCACGCTCCCACGGGTGGGCGCGCTCGCGCTCTCCCTTGCGCTCACGCTGTCGATCATGGCTTGGTTCGACGTCCCGCACGCGCCGGCCGGGGCGACGACGCTGATCGTCTCCCTGGGCATCTTGCGCACGCCGGAGCAGCTTGCGATCCTCATGCTGGCCGTCGTCCTGCTGACCGCACAGGGCTTCGTGATCAACCGCCTCGCGGGTCTACCGTATCCGCTGTGGAGACCGCGGCCGCAGCCACTCGAGCCGTAGAGGCGCCGTCTTGGCGTCGGCTCCGGACCCGGAGGGGCGAGGCGAGAGATGATCCATCTGAAGAGAGCATATGAGGATCCATCGCCGGACGACGGTCAGCGCGTGCTCGTCGAGCGGCTGTGGCCGCGCGGGGTGACCAGGGAGCGCGCGGCCCTCGACCTCTGGCTCAAGGACGTGGCCCCGAGCGCCGACTTGCGGCGCTGGTTCGGCCACGACCCGGCCAAATGGCCTGAGTTCCGGCGCCGGTACCGAGAGGAGCTCCGGCGCCGGCCGGACGAGGTCGACGAGCTCAAGCGACTGGCGGCGGCCGGGCCGCTCACGCTGGTGTACGGGTCCCGCGACGAGGAGCACAACGCCGCCGTGGTCCTTCGGGACTTCATCGACGACGCGGGGGACGACTCCTGACGCTTGAGGGCCGGCCGCGCTGGACGTCAGACGGCGGCGGTGAGCGCGCTCAGGAAGAGGACGGCCACCCCGAACACGACGTTGATGTACAGCAGCACCATGCTCGCGCGCGCGGCGACGGGCAGGTGGGGCTTGGGGCCGGGTACTCCTTCCGCCGACGACGGGCCCGGAACCAAAGAGTCCCCGGCGAGTCCGTTCGTCTTCGCTGCGTCGCCATGAGGCTTCAGTCCAGGCCCCCGGCTGCCAGACGCTGAGTGCGACAACAGGAGGCTCCGGGCGAGCGCGACGACGATCATGGCGAGCACCACGACGTGCTTCACCGAGAGCGCGGCGGAGTACGTGTCGCCCCACGAGAAGAAGCCCTGGAACTCCTCGCTTCTCCTCGAAAGCAGGATCCCGGTGAGCACCAGACCGGCGATGCTCGCGTAGACGAACCACCGCAGACGAGCCTGGATCGTGCTCATGAGCCGCTGCATCTCGGGGCCTCTGCCGAGAGCCTTGCGCGCCGACGGGGCAACGACCACGCCCAGGGTGATGAGCCCCCCGACCCAGGTCACGGTGAACAGGTCGTGGAAGAACATGACCACCGCGGGACCGAGTTCCTGGCTCGACATGATGCTCTCCTTTGGCTTTGACTACTGAGCCCCCCACCGCCGCGCCGGTTCAGCCGATCAAGTGCGGGCCGCGGCGTTCGTGATCACCGGCGTGAGCCCCGAGACGGCGTCCGGTCAGCGTCGCCGGCAGCAGGATGAGGAACGCGGCGCCTGCGGCCACGTAGAAGGGCAGGCTGAAGGCCTCGCCGATCTGTGTCTGGAAGACCTGCTTGATCTTCGCCTCGAGCGGCTTCAACTGAGCGACCTGCTCCGGCGTCGCGCCCGCCGGGGGCTCGCCCAGGAGTCCCGCGCCGCTCTTCCCGGCGGCCCCCGTCGTCAGCGACGACGAAGCGGCGTCGAGGCGGCCCGCGACCTGGACCTTCATCGCCGCGGGCAGCCCGGGTTGACGGCTCACCATCGCCGTGACGTCGGCCTTGGCGTCGTCCAGCGCCGTCGTCATCGAAGCGGAGAAGACGGCCACGAGCACGGCGACGCCGAGGACGAAGCCGAGCTGGCGCGCGGTGTTGATGGCGCCGGAGGCCACGCCGCCGTGCTCGTCGGGGACGGAGCCCATGCCGGCCGACATGAAGGCCGGCATCGAGAAGCCCATGCCGACCCCGAGGATCACGGCTCGCCAGGCCACGTCGCCGAGACTCGCGCCGGCGTCGAGTTGCGCCATGGCGAGCAGCCCGACACCGAAGCCCAGCGCTCCCACGACGGCCGGCACGCGAGGGCCGATACGATCGACGAGCTTGCCGACGAGGGGTGCGAGCAGCAGGCCGGTGATCGGCATCGGCGTGATCGCGATCCCCGCCTTCAGCTCGGAGTAACCCATCACGTTCACCATGAAGATCACGAGCAGGAAGACCGAGCCCATCATGGCCACGCCGATGAGCAGAAAGGCCGCGTTCGCCGCCGCAAACGAGCGGATACGGAAGAGCCGCAGATCGAGCATCGGCTCCCGCACGCGCGTCTCCCAGACCGCGAACGCCACCGTGCCGACGGCGGCGGTCACGAACAGACCGATCGTGCGGCCGGCAGTCCAGCCCCAGTCGTTGCCCTGGATCAGGGCGAGCGTGAGGGCGAACAGCGCGATCGCAGAGAGAGCGATGCCACCGAGATCGATCCTTGCCTGCGCCGCACGCCGATGCTCGGGCACCCAGCGCCAGGTCGCGAGCAGGGCAACGACTCCGACCGGGACATTGACGAAGAAGATCCACTGCCATGAGCCGTACTCGGTGAGCAGGCCACCGAGGCTGGGGCCGAGGGCGGCGGCGACCGCGCCGAGGGCCGCCCACAGGCCGGTGGCGAGCCCGTGCTGCTCGCGAGGAAAGACGCCCAGGAGAATGGTCAACGAGATCGGCACCATGGATGCCGCGCCCACGGCCTGCCCGAGGCGGAAGACGATCAGCCACTCGATCGACGGCGCCAGCCCCGCGGCCAGCGAGAAGAAGGTGAACAACCCCAGTCCCAGCAGAAAGAGACGCTTCTGGCCGAACCGGTCGGCGATGCGTCCCACGGAGAGAAACAGCACGGCGAGCGCCAGGTTGTAGCTGTTCAGGACCCACGAGACCGAGGCGATCGAGGCGCCCAGGTCCTGCATGATCGCCGGCACGGCGATATTGACGATGGTGGCATCGAGCAGCGCCATGAACAGGCCGAGTGAGACGGCCACCAGCACCAGCCACTTGCGGCCAGATGATGTCGTTGACAAGGACTCCTCCGAATCGTTGGCAGATCACGGGTGTGCGACGAGGCTCCGTTCGAGCCCATGGCGGTGGACGCTGCGACCGAAGCCGAAGCCGCAGCGCCTAGTGCCGTGATGGTCGTCCGCGAAGAGGGTCCGAGTCGGGCCGGGACATGGCGAGTGCGCGGTCGAAGAGACGGACCGTGCTCCCGATGAAGCGTTCGCGATCCGTCACGAGACCGGGTACGCGCAGACGGCGGGCGTTGAGGAAGTACATGAGGCAGGCCGAGATCAGCAGCTGCGCGGTCGTGTCCGTCGGGCCGGCGCTCATGGTCCCGTCCTTCTGCAGCCGGGCGAGGTAGGCGGCGATGGCGGCTGCGCTCTCCTTGACGATCTCGGCCCAGATCTCGGCGACCTCATCGTCGACCATCGACTCGCCGAACAGGAGCAGCAGGACCTCCGAGTCGTTCTCGAACGCATCGAGCACCCGGCGCATCAGATCCTCGAGCGCCGCGTCCAGCCTGCGCTTGGTGGGGTGATCGTCGAGGCCTGCCGCCGCTGCGGCGGGACTGCGCTCGCGCAGCAGCACCAGCAAGAGCTCACGCTTGCCGGGGAAGTAGTGATAGATGAGACCCTCGGTCACACCTGCCCGATGCGCGATCTCGCGCACGCCGGCGCCTGCGTAGCCGCGCTCGAGGAACACCGCAAGCGCCGCGTCGAGCAGCCGCTCGCGGCGCTCGGCCTGGGGCGCTTGCTCCGGCGTCGTGTGCACGGCCGTCATCTCGTCTCCCTCGCTTGCTCGTGTCGCCGTTCGATGAACGACATGTACCCACGGTAGCACTGAGTAAACGTTTACTCAAGCGACGTTGCGCGAAGGCTCCAAGCATGGGACGACGCTCGGAAAGTGCCGACGGGGTGGACGGCAACACGCAGGCGCGCGGTTCCCCCTCCCGCCGTCAAAGCTGCGGGAACCCGCTCTCCGCGACGAGCTTCGTGTACTTGCTCTCCCCCACCCCCAGGGTGACGGTCCAGTTGGTCCAGCGCGTCGTGGTCTGCGAGCGGCCCTGCGAGTAGTTGTAGGAGGCGTCGGACCAGTAGTCCGTCCAGTGCCTGGTGCTCGCCGTGGTGTTGAACTTGAGCGGGTCGAGCCAGCGCTTGTACTCCGCCGTCGCGTAGAAGCCGCGCATGGTCCAGTTGAAGCCCTCGCCGCAGCAATCCCAGACGACATAGGCGCCGTCGGGGATGCCGGCGACCTTGGTCTTCTTGCCGCTGCGGATGTACACGGCCAGCACCGGCTTGCGCTTGTTGCTGCTGCGCGTCAGGACGGCGACCGCGTCGGAGCCGGTCTCATTGACGATGGTGACGGAGGCCCGGCCGCCCTTCGCCTCACGGTCGATCACGTAGCCGTTGGCGAGGCGCACCGGCTTGACGATGACGAACTCGGCCGCGGCGTCGCCAAGCGCGAGCTGGAAGATGCCGGCGCCATCGGCGGTGGTGTGATAGGTGACGTCCTTGGTCTGGCCGGCCGAGATCTCGACGGGCTGCTTGAGGAGCTCCTCCCCGTCCACGGTGAGCGAACCGCCGAAGGTGCCGGCGATGTCGCCGGTGTTCTTGACCGAGGTGGTGAGGACGACGTCGTCGCCCAGCTTGGCCGGAGACGGGTCGACCTGCAGCGGCGCCACGACGAACGTGGGTGGCGCCACCGCCCTGGCCTCGATGGACGCGCCGCCGAGCGAGAGGAGCACGGGGCCACGCTCGACGCCGGACGGCAGCGAGAGCGTGATCTCGCGACCGTCGCCCCCGCCGAGGGGGAAGGCGACGGCATCCTGCTCCTTGCCGTCGACGGCGTAGACGCCGCTGTACGTCCCGCCGAAGAGCCCTCGATTGACCACCCGGACCTTGATCGCGGGCCGATCGTCAAGTGCGATGCGCTTGTCCGTGGGGGCAACGACCTCGTAGTGCGGTATCCACCAGAACAGCCCGGCGAGCACGAAGCACCCCACCGCCATCGCGCTGCATGCCACGAGCAACGCGCGCGGGCCGGCGCCGGAGAACATGCGCGAGAGCGCCGCCGGCTTGGTCAGCGCAACGAGGAGCGCGGCGAGCGCGATGACCGCCAGCGACGTGAGCGCGATGCCCAGCCCGTCGCGCAGCCGACCGCCGGCGAGCACGATGCCGATGAGCAGCGCGACGATGACGACGCCGCCGAGGGCGAACCAGCCGCTGCGGCCCTTGCCGCCGGCCTGTGGCGCGGCAGGCGTCGGCGCCGCCGGCGGTGTCGCCGGCGGCGCCACTGCTGATGCCGCTGGTGGTGTCACCGGTGGCGCCACTTCTGGCCCCGCCGGTGGTGTCACAGGCTGCGCCACTGCTGGCCCCGCCGGCGGTGTCACCGACGGCGCCACGTGCCGCGAGGCCTCTGCCGGCGCCGCCCCGGCCGGCGGGATCGCCGGCGCGGCTTCGGCCGCCGGCGCGGGCAACGGCTGCCCCGCCGTCTGGTATGCCCACTCGCGGAGGCCGTCGTAGGCCCACACGAGGTGGACTTGCCGGTCGTAGTCCACCACGGCCTGTGCCGCGATCGGACCGATCTCCTCGAGCACGAACTGCCCGTTGTCGTAGCTGATGGCCTTGCCGATCCACGCAGTGCCTGGACCGAACGTCGCGATCTGCATGTCCCCTCCCCCGCTCCGCGAACAGTCTCAAGGCGACCAGCGAGCGGACCCAGGCCCGCGGACGCCGTCCCCCACGATCGCCTTGCCCGCACGTCGCAGGAGTGCTGTCTGTATCGGACGAATGCGGAGTTGTATTGAGGAGCTCGGTCAGCCGCCTCGCGCGCCCTCGTGGAAGATGCAGCCGAGCCCGCGGTCGAGGATCAGGTCCAGGCACCTGTTGCACGAGATGCAGGTCGCGGGCGTCATGTCGCCGCCCCGCCAGCGCGCCGCGAGGTGCGGCTCGCGGATGAAGGGGCGGCACAGCGACACGGCGTCGATCCGCCGCAGCGCGTCGGCGATCCGTAGCGGGTCCCGCCAGCCCTCCACGGAGATCACGGGGCAGCGGACCCTTTCCTTGATCGCCAGCGCGTAGTCGAAGAACCGGCCCTCGGGGATGGGCGCCGGCAGGATGTGGTCCCAGCCGCCGCGCCGGGCCCCCTCAGGCGTACCGGCGCTGACCTCGACCGCGTCGATGCCCAGCCGGTCGAGCTCGGCGGCGACGAGGGCGGCGTCCTCCGGCCGGACCCCGCCGGCGTAGCCGTCGTGGGCGCTCATCTTGACGAACACGGGGAAGTCGGGGCCGACGGCGCCGCGCACGGCGTCGTAGACCTCGTAGAGGAGACGGGCCCGGTGATGGAGCGAGCCGCCGTAGGCGTCCTCGCGCCGGTTCCGGGCCGGACTCAGGAACTGGTCGAGCAGATAACCGTGCGCGGCGTGGATCTGCACGGCGTCGAAGCCGGCCCTGCGGGCCCTCGACGCCGCCCTCGAATACAGGCCCACGATGTCGTCGATCTGCGCCTTCGTCAGCGCCTTGACCGGGGCCAGACACACCGGGTCTCTCGCCTCGTAGGACGGTCCGTAGGGCCCTTCCTTCTCGGCCACCATCGCCGGCCGGAGCGTCGACCCGCTGTGGAGCAGCTGCGCCGCAAGCAGGCCGCCGGCCGCGTGCACCGCGTCGCACAGGCGGCCGAGCGGCTCCACCAGCGCGTCGTGGTCGATGCCGGTGACGTTGGCGGCGCCCCGGCCCTCGCGGCAGATGAACGCGCTGCCGGCGACGATGAGACCGACGCCGCCGCAGGCCAAATCGGCCGTGAGGTCGATCAGTCTCTGCATGGGGGCGCCGTCAGCGGTCGACAGCCCCTCTTCGGTGGCGCTGCGGACGAGGCGGTTGGGCACCTCGAGCGCCCCAAGCCGCCAGGGGCGGAAGAGATCGCCGACCTCGCCACGCGGCACCGGCGTCATCCCAAGCCTTGACTGACCACGCAGTCCACGCCTCCGGCTGCCGCGCCGAGATCCGCAGCCATCGCCTGGAGCGTGGCCGGGTCGGGCTTCTCGAACACCGTCCAGCAGACGTCCAGGGCATCGTACTTGTGCCGCCCCAGCGGGTGATAAGGCAGCAACTCGACGCTGCGGATCTCGGGGTGACCGGCGACGAACTCCGCCAAGCCCATGAGGCTCTCCGGATCGTCGTTGGCGCCCGGCACGACCGGCATGCGCACGGTCACGGCGGCGCCCGATTCGAGCAGCCGTTCCAGGTTGTCGACGATCAGCTCATTGCCCTGCCCGGTGAGCTCCCGGTGGCGGGCGGAGTCGATCTGCTTGAGGTCGTACAGAAACAGATCGACGACCTCGGCCGCAGCACGCAGATCCTCCCACCGCACCTGCCCGCAGGTCTCCACGGTGGTGTGGTAGCCCCAGCGGCGACAGCGCTGCAGGCATTCGAGCACGAACTCGGCCTGCGCGAGCGGCTCGCCGCCGGAGAACGTGACCCCACCGCCCGACCGGCGGAAGAACACCGCGTCGCGGCCCACCTCGGCCAGCACCTCCGCCACGGTCATCTCGCGGCCCATGAGCCGCCGCGCGCCGCGCGCGCACACGACGGCGCACTCGCCACAGGCGGCGCACAACCGCCGGTCGGTGGACACGCGCCCGTCCTCGATCCGGATGGCGCCATGCGGACACGCCTCGGCGCAGCGGCCGCAGACCGCGCACAGGCTCTCGAACCACGCGATCTGCGGCCCTCCGAGCTGCGACTCCGGATTGGCGCACCAGTCACAGCGCAAAGGACAGCCTTTGAGAAACACGACGGTCCGGATGCCCGGACCGTCGTGGATCGAGAAACGCTGGACATCGAAGACCCGGCCGCTCAGGTCCGGGTCGATCACGTCCTGCTCCTTCACAGGCTTGCGTTGGACGTGCGCGAGATGATGTCGTTCTGGATGGCCTCGTGCAGTTCCACGAAGAAGGCGCTGTAACCGGCCACCCGGACCAGCAGCGACCTGTGCTCGTCCGGCTGGGCCTGCGCGCAGCGCAGCGTCTTCTCGTCCACTACGTTGAACTGGATGTGGTAGATGGGCAGGTCGAGGAACCCGCGGAGATAGGCGGCGAAGCGCTGCAATCCCTCCTCCCCGGCGACGGTCTGCGGGTCGAACTTGACGTTGAGCAGCGTGCCGCCGTCGATGTCCTCGTGCTGGAACTTGCCGACCGAGCGGAGCACGGCCGTCGGACCGAGTCGGTCCGTGCCCTGGTTGGGCGAGACGCCGTCGGCGAGCGGCTTTCCCGCCTTGCGACCGCTGGGCAGGGCCGCGACGGTCATGCCCTGGGGCACGTTGGACGAGACCGGGTACCAGGACGGCATCATGGTGCCGCCGGTGAGCGTCGCGTATTTCTCGTGCTCGGTCACGACGAAGTGGGAGAAGTGGCGCACGTACTGATCCACGGTGTCGTCGTCGTTGCCGTACTTGGGCGCCGCGAGGCAGAGGTCGCGCGCCTCCTCGTGGCCCTCGAAGTCGGCGCGCAGCGCCTCGCGCAACTCGTCCATCGTCAGGCGCTTCTCGTCGTAGACGAGCTTCTTGACCGCGGCCAGCGAGTTGACCCCGTCCGCGACGCCGATGCCCAGCGTGCCCGGACCGCGCTTGTAGCGGGCGCCGCCGCGCAGCAGATCGGCGCCGTTGTCGATGCAGTCGAGCATCAGCGACGAGGCCAGCGGGCACGGCAGCAGGTCGCGGTGCAGCGCCTCGGTCACGTGACCCTGGATGGCGATGTGGCGGAGCTCGTTGGCGAGCTGCGCCATCACCGCCGCCTCGAACTCCTCGAAGGTGGCGAAGTCGTTCGGGTCGCCGGTCTCCAGGCCCAGCTTGCGGCCGCTCAACAGGTGCTCGCCGTTGAAGAGCGCGAACTCGACGGCGGAGCCGAAGTTGTAGTGGCCGTAGTCGCTCCACTGGTGGAGCCTGCCGGAGAGGTTGGGCTCGACGCAGCCGACCACGCACCAGTCCCGCGCCTCCTCGGTCGTGACGCCCTTGCGCAGCAGCGCCTTGATGCCGACCTCGTCGTTGTGGATCGCCGGGAACCCGGTACCGAGGCGCGAGAGCTCGGCGACCTTGAGCAGGAACTCCTCCGGGCAGTTGCGGTGCAGACGCACCGCCAGCGAGGGCGAGTTGAGACGCACGTCCATCGTGGCCTGGAGCATCATGTAGCTGACGGCGTTGGTCGCGTCCTCACCGTCGGCCTTGACCCCGCCGGCGGTGACGTTGAAGAAGCCCTGGTAGCCGGCGAAGTACTCCGAGCAGTTGGTGTTGAGGAGCCAGCACTGCTCGGCGAACTTGACCCACAGGCACTCGAGCAGCTCTTGCGCCTGGTCTTGCGTCATGTCGCCCCGAAGGACGTCCGTCTCGTAGTAGGGGAGCAGGTACTGGTCCATGCGGTTGGGCGAGTACGACGGGGCGTTCAGCTCCATCATCAGGCTCATCTGCGCGAACCAGATGAGCTGCAGCGCCTCGTGGAAGGTGCGCGGCGGCTCTTCAGCGATCCAGTCGCACACCTCGGCGACACGATCGAGTTCGGCGGCGCGCTCCGGCGTCGCCGTCTGCGCCAGCTCCCGCGCCGCCTCCGCGTGCCGCCGCGCCAGGATGCCCATGGCCTCGGTGCTGATGACGACGGCCTCGAGGAAGTAGCGCTTCTCGTCGCTGGCGGGGTCGGCCGTGTCGAGCGCCGCAAGCCGCTTCTCCGCCCAGCGGCGCACCCCTCCCCAGCCCTTGGGCAGCAGGATCTCGCCGTAGCCGGGGGCGATCTCACCGGGGCCGGACTCCGTCTTGATCTCGACGTCGATGACGCCGGTCTCGTAACCGAGCGCGCGCGTGTCTTCGGGCACGCGCTTCAGCCAGTGCTCGATGACCGTCTTGCCCTGCCAGTAGGGGTAGACCCGCTCGCGGAAGAGCGCTTTCTGCTCCTCGTCCACGATGTACGGATCCTGGGGGCGATCGCCCAGGGTGTCCATCTCCTTGGCGAACCAGTAGTTCGACATCTCCGGCCCCAGAATGCCGGTGCGCGGCTTGCGACCGGCGTTGCCCACGATGAGCTCGCCGTCCTGGATGAGGATGGTCTTGGTCTCGCAGATGCGGCGCAGCCCCTTGGCCCGCCGGATGATGACGGGCTCGCCCTCGGTCTCCTTGAAGACGTCGGTGTACGCCACGGCCCGCTCCACGCACACCGAGGGACGGTGCGTGAAGTACTGCTTGCGCAGTTCGGTGATGCGTGGTCCGACCGTGGGTCGACTCCGGTCCATCACCACGACGTTCTCGTCATGATGAGCACGGACGTCCTGTTCGATGGTAGCCATATGGCTCCACGCCTCCTTCACATCGCCGACCGACCGGGCCCCGCACCGCCCTTTGTGTCTCCGCTAAATCACCCGACCGGGTGAGTCACGTCCGCTTGATTGTACCGTGGGCCCCGCAACTGTCAACGTTGTCGCAGCATCGGCCGCGCAGCAACGCCTGCGGCGCGGCTCTCACACGTCGAGCCCCAGCTCGCGCAGCCCCGCCTTCTCGCGCTCCCACAGCTCCACATAGTCCTCGCGCGGGCGCAGCGTGTCCGCGTCGTAGCACTCCCGGAACGGCCGGCCTGTCGGGGCGGCGCCGTGGCTGATGGTCTCGCCGTACCGTGAGACGAGCCGTTTGACGACCTCGTCGGCGTCGACGAGGGACATCCCGGCCGCCGCCCGGCTCGTCTCCACCAGCATGCGGGCCTCCATGCCGGTCACATGGTCCGTGGCGACCATCTTGGCGCCGCAGGCGCCGTAGAGCGCCGAAACGCCGCAGGCGGTATTGGCCACGGCCTGCGCCGCCGTCTCCCAGCAGACCATGTCGGTGAACGGTCCCGCTTGCGGCCCCACGTAAGTGTCGAGGATCACGTTCGAGTCGGAAGCCCGGAAGGCGAGCAGGAGCATGCCGGCGATCCAGAGCGATTCACGGCTGGTGGTGGCTCCCGTGAACAGGCTCTGCGGGTACCAGCTGAAGTTGCCCGGCTCGCAGAGCACGAAGCCGAGCAGAGCCTCGGCGATGCCGGCCACGGCGGAGGTCTCGGGCCCGCCCGAGTAGCCGCCGTGCAACGGCCCACCGATGTTGGCGTCGATGGCGCATCCCAGGTACTTGTTGTGCAGCACCTTCTTGAGCAGGTCGTAGTCGAACTTGAGCTCGTTGAGGAAGACGATCAGATGCGGGTCGGTGGGACGGAGACCGCCCTCGAAGTCGCCGGCGTCCTGGGCCTCACTCGTGACGCCGGACATGATGCCGAGGATGCTGAGGCCCGGCTTGCCGGCCGCGGCCACGGCCTCCCGCGTCCAGATGGCCTCCTTCTTGCAGGCGACGATCTCGATGGGCGTGTGCGCCCGGTTGGGCATGCCCAGCACGGTCTGCAGCGAGCCGGTGTGCACGCCGTCGACCTCTTCACGCGCGACGCTCGTCATGATGGGCAGGTAGTCCTCTTCGGTCAGCGGGCAGCCGTTGGGTCCGCCCTTGACGAGCGGCCGCCGCGCGTCCTCGAGGCCGCGCCCGACGCACTCGACGGCTTCGCTTGCGCACCCATAGGCGTGGCTCGTGGGCGCGCTGCTCAGCGCCGCATCGATCTCCTCCGCCGTGATCGCGAGCGTGCGCTCGGTGTCGATGCAGTAGCAACCCACCTCGGTCAAGAGCTCGCGACCGGCTTCGAAGGCGCGCCTCGCCATGTCGAGGTCGTGGGGGATCATCTCGCCATCCGCCATGCGGATGTCGTACTTGGCGGCCAGTTCCTTCAGCTTGCGCGGCAGGAGCTTGGCGTCGTACGTCCTCTCCGGCACCTGCTCGCCGCGGCTGGAGCGCTCATAGAAGTCGGCCGCTCGGTCGCGCACGTCTCCTCCTCCGTTCTGTGTCGTCATGACGTGAGCACCTCGCAGAGTCGCGCAGCGCCGGCGGCGTCCGCCGCGGTGCCGTCCGCGCCGATGGCCTCCGCCCACAGTTCGGTCACCGGAGCGCCCCCGACCACGAAGCGACAGCGTTCGGCGACTCCCGCCTTCTTCAGCTCCTCACGGACCAGAGGCACGTCCGTCATCGTGCTCGTGAGGAGCACCGAGACGGCGACCACATCCGCCTCGACCTCCGCGGCCTTCTCCGCGAAGGCCTGCGGTGAGACGTCCCTTCCGAGGTCGTGGACATCGAAGCCGCTCATCTCGAGGAAGGTCGCGACGATGTTCTTGCCGATGTCGTGGATGTCGTGCTGGGTGGTGCCGATGACCACCGTGCCCTTCGCGGCGGCGTCGACATCTGCCACCGACAGAGCCGGCTTGACGACCGCGACCGCCGCCTTCATGGCGTCGGCGGCGAGCATCATCTCGGGCAGAAAGGCCTCGGCACGCTCAAACCGGTCCCCGACCTCACGGATGGCGCCGCTCAGCGCCTCGAGCACGGCGGAGGGATCCGTCCCCCCGTCCACCGCCGCCTTCGTCTTGGAGGCCGCGCCCTCCTCGTCGCCGTCGATGACGGCCTCGCGGATTTCTTCGAGCATCCCCATGCTCCCTCCCTCGGGTTCCGCGACCGGAGTCGCCGGATCGCGTTCACCCCGTCGAGTGCCTCTCTCCCGACCTCGCTGTGCCATGCCGACAATGCATACTCACCCGACCGGGTGAGCGACCTCAGCATACCCCCGCGGACGTGCTTGTCAAGGCGCAATGGGGCCACAGCGACGAAACCGGCTGCCGGCCACTCTGTTGAGGTCCACTCACTCGAGCGGGTAAGCTACGATCGTCATTGCCCGCATCGTCACCCTCCCCTCTGGAGCACCGATGGCGAAGGTCGAACTCACCGACAGCGAGAAGGCGCGCCCGGATCACGCAGCCGCGCCGGGCGACCCTGCGGAGCGTGGAGGCCTCGGGGTGCGCAGCCCCTTCTCGCACAAGCGCCACCCCACGGCGCAGAAGATCCTCGCGGCGGCCAAACACATCCTCACGGAGCGCGGCTACTCCAGCATGACGCTGCAGGCCATCTCCGCCGAGGCACACGTCAACAAATCGGGCGTGTGGTACTACTTCGGAGGCAAGCAGCAACTCGTGAGCGCCCTGCTCGAGGAGATCGTGATCCACGAATCCCGCCAGTACGGCCGCGAGATGCCCGGCGATGCGACGCTGGCCGAGCGCGTCGACCTCATCGTGGGGAGCGCCGGACAGGTGGGGCCACGAGTCCGGCGCTTCGCCGCCTTCTACGAGCTCCTGCCCGAGGCCTCCCGGGACGCGGAGCTGCACGAGCACCTCAGGACCATCTATCAGGCCTGGTACGACTGGGCCGAGGGAGTGCTCTCGCCGTCCGTCGCGGAGTCGCAGACGGACGGACCCCGCTCGGCCTCACTGGCCCAGTTCGCCTCGATCCTGCTCGACGGCATCTTCCTGCAGATGGTCATCGCGGCCCCCGGCTTCGACCTCGAAGCGGCGCTCGAGAACGCGCGCCGGGCGCTCACCCATCTGATCACGTCGGGCGCGGACGGAGACGCCGCCGGCTGACGTCAGCCGGCGGCGCGCCGCCCGGCCGCGGTGCACGCCTACGTTGCGCCGCCCTCGAGGGACCGCATCGTCGCCCTCACCCGCCGGCGTCAGCCCGCGGACGGCGCCCGCGACGAGGCGCCGCGCCCGGCCGCGGAGTCCGGCGCGGGAGTACCGCCGGGAGGCTCCGCCAGCCCGAGCTGGAAGAGCGCGCCGAGCCGATCGGGGACACCCCAGTGTTCCACGATGCGGCCGTCCTTCACGCGGACGACGTCGATGACGTCGATGCGTATGCGGCGTCCCGTGGCTGGATGGCCCATGAAGGACCCTTCGTTGGTGCCCGTGCCGGTCATCCGCAGCCAGACGGTGTCACCGTCAGCGGCGAGATCGTCGATGGCCAGATGGAAGTCGGAGAAGGCGTTGCGGAGCGAGGAGATGACCGCCTTGGTGCCCTCGGCCCCAGGAGCATGATCCGGTCCGAAGTCCTGATGCTCGACGGCGTCGGGCGAAGTCACGGCGTCGACGACGCCGAGATCGCCACGGTTGAAACCGTCCTCGATGAGCCGACGGACCACTTCTTCTGCGGTAGACATGGTGTCCTCACTTTCACTACAGTTGCACAGTAATCGTTACAGTGCTACTGTTTCCATTATGATGACGAACCACACCCCCCGCCGCCGTTATCGCTCCGAGCGTCGGCGCCGGCAAGCAGAGCAGACGAGGACCCTCGTCCTTGCGGCCGCGGCGCGCCTCTTCGAAGAGCGCGGATATGGGGGGACGAGCATCGCGGCGATCGCCGAGGAGGCCGGCGTATCGCCGGAGACAGTCTACGGACGCTTCGCCACCAAGCGCGCCCTGCTCGGCGAACTGGTGCGTGGCGCGGTTCGCGGCCGTGATCCGGCGCCCGTGCCCGAGCAGAAGGCGCCGCGCGCGCTGGCGGCGATCACCGACCAGCGCGAGCAGCTACGGCGCTTCGCGGCCGATATCGCGGCGCGCCTCGAGCGCGCGGCCCCGCTGGTTGCCGTCGTCGCCGACGCCGCGCGGTCGGAGCCGGAACTGCGGCAGCTCCTCGGCATCCTGCACGCGGACCGGCTCAAGAACCTCCGGGTCCTCGTCGACGCCCTCGCCGCCAACGGCCCGCTGCTCCTGGCCGAGGACGACGCCGCCGAGACGGTCTGGGCGCTGACGAGCCCCGAGCTTCACCAGCTCCTCTTGCGCGTGCGCGGCTGGACCCGGTCGCGGTATGAGAAGTGGCTGGCCACGAGCCTCGCTGCGCTGCTCCTGCCGATGGCCGTCCCGCCTTCTTCCTAGGCGGCCGACGTCGGCGCAGCGCCGCATCCGGCGTCTTGCTCGTCCGCTTGGCGGAGCTCACATCCACGGGAAGGGCGGAGGCCGTCTCTCAAGTGCTGGGCGAACACGGCGACGAGATGGCGCAGGCGTTCACCGTCCTGTCTCAGGGCTGGTGCGGATCCGACCGCCGACGTAGTCCAGGACCGGTGCCCGCGTTCGAGCGCCGGGAAGCCCCCCTGCGGCGCCGGAAACCTGATGAGGCGGCCGCTCTCGGCGGACCGTTGCCTCTTACTTGCT
>CAZJGT010000012.1:0-29095 GCA_964545565.1 uncultured Thermoleophilia bacterium | reverse complement strand
GTCTTGGCCCTGGTGGACTGGATGATGATCGTGTCGAGGACCGGGGTATGGCCGTGGTTCGACGTGCTCAGCGTGGCTCGATAAGAGATCGTCTTGCCGACGGTGCCGGCAGGGAAGTCGTAGGCGCGTGACGAGCTGATGCCCTTGCAGGCCGTCCACCTGCCGTCGTCGAGACGGTAGTCGACCGCGATCCGGGTCCCCGCTGCGCCGACGTCGCCCTTCCAGGTCAGCTTCGCGAAGGCCTTCTTGACTCCAGGCGTGCCGCAGTCGAGCGACGCGGAGGTCGCCTGCGAAGCCTTCGCGTAGCCGAGGAGGGCGATCTGGAGGAACTGCGAGTCCGCCACGGCGAGGAGGTTGTCGGGCGTGTACGTGGCGGCACGTGGGTCGGGCGAATCCGTCTGGGTCGCCCACGGCGGGCGTGCCTCCGTCTGCAGATCGTAGGCGATCTTGACCTGCGAGAAGCCTACACGCAGTACTCTGCCGTTGGCGGTGTCGACGATGAGGGTATCGCCGTCGGCCAGCCGCCTCGCCTGGTTGGGATCTGCGAGGTGCCCGGGGCCCGCTCCCGGTTCCCCGGTCACGCCGTACTGCCAGACGATGCCCTTGGTGGCGCGGTCCACCTCGATCACGCGCGCCGCATCCGCGTCCGTGATGAGCACGTTGCCGTTCGCCAGACGCTGGGCGCTGTGCGGCTTGTCGAGCTGGTCCGGGCCCGTGCCCTCGACGCCGGTCGTGCCGTACTGCCACATGATGCTCTGCTCGGTGAACCCGTTGTCCGGAGCACCGGCTCGGTAGTCCTCGTACCGCACCTCCATGACGCGGTTGCCGCCGTTGTTGTCCACGATCAGCACCGCGCCGCCGTCGGCGTCCGAGTACTGCGCGTAGAACGGGTCGGCAAGGTGATTGACCGCAGTGCCCGGCTCGTTGGTCACGCCGTATTGCCACACGACGTCTTTGGCCGCGTCGACGGCGAACACCCGGTACCCTCCCCGCATGTCGGGGCCGGCCCGACGGTCGGTGATCAGCGTGAGCACCCTGCCCTCGCGCGAGAAGCGCTGCGCCGAGAACGGCTGGCCCATGTCCGGGTCGTCCGCCTTCGAATAGGTCCAAACCCCGTCTCCCGCGCGCGTCACCTCCGCCACGAAGCCTCCGCTCCGATCGGAGAAGAGGAGGTGGCCGTTGGCGAGCGCCTCGACGCTCCGCGGGTCCGGGGTCGTGCCGTCGTAGACCGGGGAACGGCTCGAGATCCTCCCGATCGCCGTGCGCCCCAGCGAGACCTCCTGGCCATCCGCTCCGTCGACGATCGACAGCGTGGACGGCAGGCTCTGGAAGGCGAAGGGGTGGCTCGCGGTCCCCTGCTCCGTGATCGTCGGCGCCGCGACGGCGACGGCGGCCGCGGCCGCCAGCGCCGCCAGCACGGCGACGAGGAGCGTCGGAAGGGCGAGCGGGCGCGCCACGTCAGCGGCCTCGCGCCTGGGCGTCCAGAAACGGCACCTTGCGCAGCTCCCGCAGGCCGAGGGCGCCGAGCAGGCCGCCGAGGGCGCCGAAGACCACGTGCGTCGTCGCCGACCAGCCGAGGCCGAGCAGGAGCAGCGCGAGCGGCACCCGCAGGATGAGGCCTGCCAGCGTAAGAGCCGCGAGCTTGCCGAGGTGCAGCGCAGCGCCCACCACGGCGGCCTTGGCCCACCCTCGCAGGTCCCCTGGGATCACGAGCGTGAGCCCCTCGAGCACGATGCCAGCGGCCAGCCACTTGGTCCACTCGAACGGGCCCTGGTGACCGAACCCGGCGAACTGGGCGAGGAGTCCGGCGATGAGCCCGAGGAGGACGCCGGCGCCGCGCTTGTCGACGAGGCCGCGACAGATGACGAAGAGGGCGACCCAGAGCACGCCCGAATGGCCGGGCACGTTGATCGGCATGCGCAGAAGCTGTTTGGCGAGCATGCACAGCGCCGCGACGAGCGCGATGAGCAAGAGATCGCGCAGCGTGAGCGACCAGACGTAGGGCTGTCGGCCCATCGCCTCAGTCGGCGCTGATGGTGAGGACGTCACGCACCCATTCCTTGCGTTCGAGCCATCGACTGCAGACCTTGACGGTGCCGCGGTCGCTGAAGTCGAGCTGGAGGCCGCGCGCAGCCTCCGCCTCCGTCACCTGGAGGCGTCCGGGATCGCGGATCGCCGCGCCCCGGATCGCGACCGTGCGGTAGTCGCCGACGCCGGCGTCATCCAGGAGGGCGATGAGCAGCGGTCCCTCCTGCCGCTTGCCCTCGATCTCCACCGACGCCTGCGGCAGGGCGTGCAAGGCGGCGAGGTCGTAGCGCTTGAGCACCTCGCCTCCCTTCCGCACGGCGATCGAGTAGGGTGGGGGCGAGTCGTCCTTCGGTGACTCGCCCCCACCCGACGCGCCGGTCTGGATCACCCACGCGAGAGCCACGACGGCGGCGATCGCAGCCGCTGTCGCCACCATCGGCAAGAGCCGTGAACATGGGCGTTGGTCTCGCATGGGTAGACGCGATCCTTACTTGACCCTCACGTACCTCGCGCTCGACGTCTTGGACGCGTACTTCGACGAGGGAGCCGAGTACGCGACCAGCTTCCAGCTGCCTCTCGCCGGCAGCGCCAGCTTCGCCGAGTAACGTGAGTACGTTCGGTAGTTGCGGTTGGCCGCCCGGACCGTCCTCCGCAGCTTCCACTTGCCGGACTTCTTCTGGTAGCACTTGATCCTGACGGTCTTGCTGCCCGACGCGTGCTTGGGCACGAGGCTGCCGTAGGCAGTGAACTTCCGGCCCCGCTTCACCGCTTTGGGGGCGACCGGCCTGCCGAGCTTCACGCGCGGCGTGACCGTGACCGGATCGCTGCTCGTCGCCTGGTGCACGCCGTCGCTCGCGAAGACGAAACGATACTGTGTACTGCGGGTCGGGCGGACGGTGGCGCTGTAGGCGAACGGCGACACCGGAGAGAGCAGGCCCGGCAGCGCGGTCCACGTGGCGCCGTCATACGACAACTCGAGAGCTATCTCCTGCCCGGCGACGAACGGCTCGGCGCCGTCGGTCAGGTCTCCGCTCAGAGTCGCACCGCCACCCCAGTCCACGGTGTTCTTGGAGGTCCGAAGGGAGAGCTCCGAAGGATACCTGGAGCGCGGCCCGATGTTGCCGGCCGCATCGACGGCCCGGACCTCGAAGTGATACCCCTCATCCTCGGTCAGTCCAGTCGCCTCGTAGGTGGTGGCTGTGGTGCTCCCGACGGCGACGTGCTGCGGCGTGTAGTTCGTGGCGTTGTCGATCGGCGTCGCGTCCTGCCACTGGTAGACGGTGTAGCTCGCAGCGTCGGCGACCGAGTCCCAAGAGAGGCTGGTCGTCGTGCCGGCGACGGTGGACGTGAACCCCGTGGGGGCGACCGGAGGTGTGGTGTCGTCAGCGCCGAGCGCGATGTCCACGTCGGCAAGGGTGCCGGTGAAGTCCGACACCGACCAGGTGGTGGAGGAGACCCGGGCGTCGAACGCCACCCCAGCGGGAACGGCGATGTCGAAGTCGCCCGTGTCCACCCCGCCGTAGCCCTCCACGACGCCGTTGGGCTTGCAACGCGAGACGGAGAGGACGTCGGTCCCGCCGGCCGCCGCGGCCTCCACGCGCTGGACCTTGCTGGCGCCTGTCGCGTCGGCGTTGTGAACACGGAAGGCGGGCGTGGCCCAGCTGAGGTCACCCGTCATGTCGACGAGGGTGACCGCGCGCGCCGTAGCGCTGTTCTGAGTCGTGCCGGACCCGCCGCCGACCGGCTGCACGGAGACCACGATGTACCACTCGCTCGACGTGTCTTTCGCCGGCTTCGTCGTGTCGCCGAACTTGAAGAACGTCCACACGTTCCCGGAGACGTACGCGCCGGCGGCATCCGTCGTGATCGCCGGAAAGAGCGACCACTCGTCACGCTCCTGGATCCACTGCTGTGACATCGGATTCCAGGTGAAGCCGCGGCTGGAGCCTCCCGAGACGGAGGCTGTAGGGCTGATGCGCACCTTCATGTTGTACTCGGTCGAGGGAGTCAGCTCTTCGGCGCTGAAGCGCAGCGCGTAGACGCTGTGATCGTTGGCGACGTAGAGCGGGTAGTCGCCCTCGGTGGCTCCGCCGATGAAGCTGGGCGCGGCCAGGGCCGGGGCGGCCTGAGCCAGGGCAAGAAGCAGGAGCGCGCCGAGCAGGACCGGCAAGGCCCGGCGGGGATGCCGGCTCCGAGACGCGGTGGACGAGTTCGCGTGGATCATGGTTCTCCTCCCGGCCGTCGCTTTGCTCGCGGCGGCCCGTACTAGCGGGTCATGAGGGGCGTAAGGGGGCGCCGTCGTCCGGGTCCTGCTACACCAGGGCCGTGACGGCGCCGGTCTCGCGCGTGACGTAGCCTCCGAGGTCGGTGATCGCCTGCTTGAACTCGTCGTCGTTCAACAGACCGAGCAGCGGCGCGAGCATGTCGCTCTCGTAGTGCTCGCGCGGAATCACGAGGTCGTAACGCTCCTCGACAAGAGGGACGAAGCCGAGGCCATGAGCCTTCGCCGCCGGCAGGATGCCCAGGGCCACGTCGGCGGCGCCATCGACGACCGCGCAGGCGGCGGCGTCGTGCGTCATCACCTCGTCGTCGTACCCCGCGACGCACACGGGATCGAGGCCGCCGCCGGCGAGCAGCCGGTCAAGCCAGACGCGCGTACCCGAGCCACGGTTGCGGTTCACGAGGCGCGCGCCGGCCGCGACCGCGCCCGCGAGATCGTCGAGCCCTCGCGGGTTGCCCGCAGGCACGATGAGGCCCTGCAGCCGATGAGCAAGCGTGACCAGCATAAGGGCGCGGCCCGGGAACAGGGCCCGCGCGTAGGAGCGGTTGAAGTCGCCGGTCTCCGCGTCGATCAGATGGCAACCGGCGATGTGGCCGAGGCCGTGCCGAAGGGCAATAAGCCCCTCCAGACTCCCCATGGCCATGGTCACGACTTCCGGACCATCCTCGTCCCTCCGCAGCCGACGTGCGAGCAGGTCCAGGGCGAGGTCGTCGCTGCCGAGGATCACCAGCAGCCCGCGTTCGCCCTCCTCCGGAAGCACCATGAAGTTCACGGCGTAGGCGCGCGACGTGGCGCAGTAGAACTTCTCCACGTAGCCTTTCGTCGGTCGGGTCTCGACGAGCTCGACGAGGCCGGCCCGCTCGAGGCTCAGGATGTGGTGGCGGACCCAGGCGGGATGGTGGCCCACGGCGGCGCCGAGCTGGGTGAGGGTCGCCGGTCCGCGCATGAGCAGACGCAGCAGGCGCAATCGCTCCTCGTTGGCGAGCAGACGCACCGTTTCGATGGCGCCGATGTTGCTGATCTCTTCCAGGGAGCGCTCTCCAGGTGATGCGGCGCGGCGAGAGTGACGCTAAGTCCGACCTTACCATAGGGTCGCGGCCGTCTGGAGCGGTGTCAATCGTCGGAGGAGTCCGCCACGACGCGCCGCATCGCAAACGCCCGTGGCCCCATGTCCTTCGGTGCGCGCACGTCGCGCCACGAGAGCTGGAACACACTCACCGCGATCGCGACCGCGGCGCTCGTCCACAGGACTGCCGTGACACCGAAGGCGTCTGCCAGCGGCCCGGCCAGCGCCAGCCCCGCCGGATAGAAGGCCAGAGAACCGAGGTAGTCGTAGCTGGAAACGCGCGAGATCATGTCGGGCGACACGATGCGCTGCATGCACGTGGTCCAGAAGGGATCGTACAGGCCCCACTCCACGCCCATGACGGCCAGAGACAGATAGAGCATCCAGACCGGCGCCTCCATGGCGAGCAGTCCGACCGGGACGGCCGCGAGGCTCATCCCTGCGGCGATCACGAGCATGGGACGACGCGGCCTCCAGCGCAAGCTGAGCAGGCCGCCGACGATCTGGCCGACGCCCATCGCTGCCGAGGTGAAGCCCCAGGTGCGCGCGCCGTCGTACACGTCGCGAGCGACGATCGGCCCCAGCACCTGGATGGGACCCTCGATCGCGAAGAGGAACATCGAGACGCCGGCGACCATCACCCACAGCCAGGTGTGGCTGGTGAACTCGCGCCAGCCGGCCGCCAGGTCACGGACGAAGCCGGGTCCGCCGGGTCCGCCGGCCGCCATGTCGCCGCCGACGGCCTCCTCTCCCGCCGGGGGACGGTTCGGTCCGGCGGATGGGGTGACCGACCCCGGCCGACCCCGAAACGCCGCCGGCCGCAGCCGCAGCAGAAAGCCCGCGCTCGCGAGATAGGTGACTCCGTCGATGCCGATGCCCCAACCGGGACCGACGGCCGCGACGAGTAGGCCGGCGCCTACGGCGCCGAGTGTGATCGACAGGCTGATCACGAGACCGCTGAGCGCGTTGGCTTGCTGCAGCCGGGCCGCGCTGACCACCTGCGGGATCAGACCGACGGAGGCAGGCCGGAAGAAAGCCTCGCAGACGCCCATCCCGACCTGCAGCAGGGCCAGGTGCCACACCTCGGCGGTACCGCCGATGAGCAGAGCGGCTGTGGCGCTCTGCAAGACGAAGCGCACGAAGTCCGCGACCAGCATGACCTTCTGCCTCGGGAGGCGGTCCGCCCACACGCCGCCGATGAGCAGGAAGACGGCCAACGGCACCAGATTGGCCGCCTCGACGATGCCGATGTCGGTGGCCGTACCGCCGATCTCGAGCACCGCGAACGGGAGGGCGACCAGCGTGAACATGACGCCGATCACAGACGTGGCCTGTCCGAGGAACAGCTTGCGGAATTCGGGCTCCCCCAGAGCGGCGAGGCTGTCGGCGAGCTTGGTCACCCGCGCATCCTACTCGCTGCCGACGCCGACGATCGCGGCCGCACCGTGCCTGCCTACTCGATGCGTGGCAGCCGGCGGAGCCGTCTCGGCAGCCACCAGTTCCAGCGGCCGAGCAGGCGCATCGCGGCGGGCACCATCAGCACGCGGATCACCGTGGCGTCGAGCGCGACGGCGACGGCGAGCCCGATGCCGATCGCCTTGGTGACGACGATGGAGGTGAAGGCGAAGGAAAGCCCGACGACGACGATGATGAGCGCCGCGCTGGTGACGATCCGTCCGGTGCGCGCCAGCCCTAAGCTCACCGCGCGTACGTTGTCGTGGGTCGCGTCCCACTCCTCCCGCATGCGCGAGAGGAGGAAGACCTCGTAGTCCATGGACACGCCGAACACGGTGCAGAAGAGGAGCACCGGCAGTTCGGCGTCGATCGCGCCGCTGGCGGTGAACCGGAACAGCCACTCGAGATGGCCCTCCTGGAAGATCCAGACCACGGCTCCGTATCCGGCGAGCAGCGAGCAGGCGTTCATGATCACCGCCTTCACCGGCAAGACGAAGCTGCGCAGCATGAGGAAGAGGACGAGGCCGGTGACGAAGACGACGAAGGCGATGATCCAGGGGAAGCGGCTGTAAATCGCGGTGACGAAGTCGCGGACCGTCAGCGCGGCGCCCGCGACATGCGTCGTGGCGCCGGACGGCGCCCCTGCCTCGAGGATGTCGGCGGCCAGTTCCTGCGCCTCCCGCGAGGTCGGCGGCTGCTCAGGTACAACGCGGAGCAGGGTCGTGCCCGGCGCCGTGGTCGCGGCGGCGAGCCTCCGCGCCGCCTTGACCTGCTCGGCGCCGAGCATCCCCTGGATGAGGCCGGGCAAGCCGGACTCGCCCATCGGCGGCGTCACGCCGTCACCGGGGGTCCGTGACGCCGCCGCTTCGATCCCGCGCCAGAACGAGACCGTCGTCGCGGCCGACTCGATGCCCGGCAACGTGACGATGCTCGTCACCCGCTCTACGCCCGGGAGCCTCTGGAGTTCCCGCCCGTAAGCGTACAGACGCTCGAGGTTCACCGCCGCCAAGGGATC
This sequence comes from uncultured Thermoleophilia bacterium, assembly GCA_964545565.1. Taxonomy (GTDB): domain Bacteria; phylum Actinomycetota; class Thermoleophilia; order UBA2241; family UBA2241; genus CAIXSE01. Next base: position 21,250 of record CAZJGT010000012.1, on the reverse strand, counting down.
CTGGTCGCCCTCCCAGGTCACGAGCACCTCGATCGGCGAGAGCGCGGCGACGTCGAAGCGCCGCTGCAGCAGGTCGTAGCCCTGACGAGACTCGGAATCGCGCGGCAGGGCCGTGGCCCCGGGGATCTCGGACTCGATCCCAAGGACGGGCCACGCGAACACGGCCACGAGCGCGATCGTCCCGATGAGCACGGGGACCGGATGACGCATCACCCAGTCGCTCCAGCGGCGCCAGAACAGGTCGCCACCGCCCTTGCGCCCGATCACGCGCAGTGAATCGACCTTCGGCCCGAGCAGGCCGAGCAGCGCCGGGAGCAGGGTGACCGCAGCGAGGACGCTGACGAGCACGACGAGCGCGCCGGCGAGGCCCATCGAGCGCATCGACATGTACGGGATGGTCATCAGCCCCAGCAAGCCGACGAAGACGGTGACGCCGCTGAAGACGATGGATCTGCCGGCGCGGGCGACCGTCGTCTGCACCGCGTCGGCGATGCTCTGGCCGGCGGCGAGCTCCTCGCGGAAGCGACCGACCATGAAGAGCGCGTAGTCGATGCCGACCGCAAGACCGAGCAACGTAGCGACATTCAGAGCGAACACGGAGATGTCGAGCACCTGGGCGAGCAGCCACAAGAGGCCAAGGGTGACGGTGACGGCCATGCCGCCGCCGATCACCGGCAGGCCCGCGGCCACCAGGGTGCCGAAGATGAGCACGAGGACCAGTGCCGCTACGGGGATCGTGTAGCTCTCGGCCGTGCGAAGGTCCGCTGCTGATCGTTGTTCGAGCTCGGCGTACACGGCAGGATCGCCCGTGAGGTACATCGTCAGTCCGGTCGGCGCGAGCGCGCGGCGGAGCGCCGGGATCTGCGCTTGCACCTGCTCGCTCGCGCCGTCGAACTCGATCACGGCGAACGTGGCGCGGCCGTCGCGTGAAATGAAGCCGGTGTCGCCCGTGCTCCACACCGTGCGCACGTTCGTGAGCCCGTCGAGACCGGCCTGCTCGATACCTGCGAGGGTCTCTTGGACCTGTGCCTTGAAGGCAGGGCTGCGCGCTGAGAGCGTCCCGCTGCTGAAGACGAGGGTGAGGCTCGCCGGCCCGAAGCCGAGTCGCTCCTGCATCTCACGTTGTCCCACCTGGGACGGGGATGATGGAGTGGTGAAGCCGCCACCCTTGAGCTGGGAGGCGACACTCGCGCTGGCGATCAGGCCGGCGGCGAACGCCAGCGACCAGACGCAGACGATGAGCTTACGGCGGCGGTATGCGAACCGCCCGAGCGCGGCGAACACCTCAGGCCCTCCTCACGCGACAGGACGATATACTACGCGCGACGAGGCGCCTGCCTCCGGACAAACGGAAGGTGCGCATGCCTGGCCCGATCGAACGGACATCCGCCGGTGGTGTCGTCGTCCGCGTGGACGGCGACATCGAAGTCTGCCTCATCCGGCCCACCGGACGCTCGGTCTGGGGCCTGCCCAAGGGTGGCGTCGAAGAAGGAGAGACACTCGCCGAGACCGCCTTGCGCGAGGTCTCCGAAGAGACCGGCCTCTTCGGCGTCGTGGAGCAGCAGATCGGGTCGATCGACTACTCCTTCCACTCCCGGGACCAGGGCCGCATCCACAAGACCGTCCACTACTTCCTGGTGCGCGCTACCGGCGGCGACACGGCGCAACACGACCACGAGGTGAGCGACGCGCGCTGGGTGCGACTGCGGCAGGCGCTGCGCCTCATGACGTATCCCAACGAACGGGAGATGGTCCGCCGCGCCGCCGAAGCGCTCGGTCGCCCGGTCGCCGACTGATCACCCACGTAGGACGACCGGTCTCGCCGGGTCGCTCAGTCACGCCCAGACAAGTGGCTGATCCGAGCGCAGCGCCTCTCGCAGACGATCAGACATTGTACCGTCGGCCCGATGAGTACACACTCGTTGCACGGACCGCGTCGACGAAGGTGAGGACGAGATGGATGTGACACTGCTCGGCACGATGGGCTGGATGCCCCGCGGCGCTCGGGAGACCACCTGCTTCGCCGTCCGCGAAGGCTCCAGCCTCCTGCTCGTCGACGCCGGCACGGGCCTGCGACGGCTTCTCGACCCCGAGCACGCAACCCTCCTCGAAGGGGCAACGGACGTCCATCTCCTCCTCAGCCACTACCACCTCGACCACGTCTGCGGCCTTGCGTATCTCTCGGGGGTCCTGCCGGGGCGAGACGTCGTCATCCACCCGCCCGGAGAGAGCATGACGGGCATCGAGCCTCTCGCCGCCGTGGCGGGTCTGCTCCGGCGACCGTACAACCCCGTCGACCTGGCGGAGATGACGCGCGTGCGCGTGGAGCCCACGAGGGAGGGAGACAACGACATCGCCGGCCACGTCGTGCGCGTGCGCCCGCAGCAGCACACCGACACCAGCGTCTCGTTCCGGGTCGACGACGGGCTTGTCATCGCCACCGACACGCAGGTCGACCCCGCCGCCGTTCCGTTCGCGGCCGGCGCGGGCCTGTGGCTGCACGAAGCGTGGTACTGGGCGGGCGATCCCGGGCTCGCCGCCGTGCCCGAGGAGCTGCGGCCCGGCCTCGCCGCGCACAGCGAGGCGACGGCCGTCGCCGGACTCGCCGCCGAGGCCGGTGTAGGACGCCTGGTCTTCGTCCACCTCAATCCGCTGGCGGGTGAGACCTCGTTCCTGGCGATGCGGGACGCCGCCCGGGTGCGCTTCCCACACACCGACGTCGTCGTCGACGGCACATCCATCCGCGTATCCGTCGCCGTTTGACACGTCCGGCCGCGTCCCGCGAGGATGCTCCCGTGACCAGCGCATGATCAGCTTCCGTGACAGGCGGTTTCTCGTTCCGGCGATCGTCGTCGCGGCCGCGGTCGTCTTCGCACTGCCGGCGTTCGTCGCGTTCCGGTACGCGGCGCCCGAGCAACGAGGGCGGTTCTTGACCCACCCTTGGCGCGGCTGGAACTTCGCCTGGGCCGCGCTGGCCGTTCCCGGCGACGCCAGACTCAAGACGTCCGGCATGGCCTTGCGCAAGGCGGACTGGCTGTACAAGGGCACGGCCGTCGATCCACGTGAGGTGCAGCTGCTGTTCGTGGAGCGCGAACAGCCCTACACCTTCACGCACGCCATCGACGGCCGCAAGCTCACGAGCACGGTGGTCCCCAGCTACCGGTTCGTCTGGCAGGTGCAGGGCGTGATCGATACGGTCTCCGAACGTGACGACACCGTCGTGGCGCTGCTGGACTACGACACGGGCCGGGTGCTGTACGACGTCCGCGACGACCTGACCCCGGACGAGCTCTCGCCGGTGCCGGACGCGTCCACGTCTGCCGGCCCCGCGCCCTGATGGCGTGCGACTTGCGGACCCTCACGGCGATGACCTTCGACGCCACGTGGTCCGAACTCCTCGGTGAGACGCCTGTCTGCGTCGGAGAAGCAGATGGAGACGCCTGACTCGCCACTGGACGCCGCGTCCCCCTCGGAGCCCGGCGACGAGCCGACCGGACGACCGAGTAGTCAGGCGGCCGGCGACGGAGCGACCGGACGACAGTCGGCTGCCGAGCTCGCGGCGATCAGCCCGCTGACGCGCGCACTCGCCGTCGCCGTCGGCAGCCGCGTCCTGATCTTCCTCGTCGCCTTCCTCGCGGCGACGTTCATCGGCGTCCACGGCCTGCCGGTAGGCTGGCGCTTCCCGGCGCGCGCCGAGGTGTTCACGGGGTGGCTCGGCGCGTTGCTCAATCCGTGGGCGCATTGGGACGGGGTCTGGTACATCAAGATCGCCACGGGCGGCTACGCGGAGGCCGACGGAAGCACCGCCTTCTTCCCGCTGTTTCCGATGCTGCTGCGCTACGCGGGCGTGCTGCTTCACGGCAACCTGGTGGTCACCGGCGTCGTCGTCTCGCTGCTCTGCTACGCGGGGTGCGTGTGGCTGTTGTACCGGCTGGTGCGCAGTGACTTCGACGAGGCCACCGCCGCCAAAGCCGTGATCTATCTGGCCATCGGGCCGCTCGCGTTCTTCCTGCAGGCCGTGTACACCGAATCGCTCTTCCTCGTGCTCTCGCTGGCCTGCTTCGTGTTCGCCCGCGAAGGCCGCTGGCGGCTCGCGGGCGTCATGGGCCTGCTCGCCACCCTCACGCGCAGCACGGGCGTGCTCCTGCTCATCCCCATGGTCTACTACTACTACGAGCGGCGCGGCTGGAGCCTCAAGAAGACCGACTCGCACGTCGCCAACCTGCTCATGGTCATCGAAGGCCTGCTGGTCTGGATGACGTATCTCGCACTCGCCTTCGGCAAGCCGCTGGCCTTCTCGACCGCGCAGGCCCAGTGGGAACGCGACGTCGGCGCCCCCAACTACACGGTCGCCAAGGGGATCGGTGCCACCGTCTGGGGGCTGCGCAAAATCGTCTCGGCTGAGTACTACCGCCTGTTCTGGGAGGTGCCGCGCCCCGGGTCTGACTACAGTACGTTGGGTACCAACATCCTCAACCTGTCGTTCCTCATCGCCGCCGCGCTGCTCCTGTGGTACGGGGCGCGGCGGCTCCCAGGAGCATACTCGTGGTACGCGTTGGCGGCGCTGGCCTATCCGCTGTTCTTCCCCAGCAAATACGTGCCGCTGATGTCGTACCCGCGCTTCACGCTCACGGTCTTCCCGCTGTACGTCGCCCTCGCGCTGTACACACGCGACCGGCCGCGGCTGCACAAGGTAGTAGTGGCCGTGGGGGTGCTGCTTCTGATCGGGTTCACGGCCAAGTTCGCCCTGTTCAGCTGGGTGGCTTGAGGCCCCCGGCCCCAATGCGCCGGAAGACGAAGACCCCGTCTTTGGCGTAGACCGATTGGAAGCGGTTGTCCAGCACCAACCGGCCCAGAGCCTGCGAGTGCGACCGCTCATCTTCCTTGTCGTAGAAGAACGGGTGCCTCTGGTCGACGATCACCCAGTCGGCCTCGGCGAAGTACGGGAAGACGTACGCCACGCGGCGCGCCGCCAACTGCGCGCCGACGTTGTTGTTCGCCGAGACCTTGGCATCCGGGGGGATCATGGCCACTGCCTCGTCGAGAGCCACATCGTGAGGCGTCCTGGCGTAGTCCTGACCGTGGTAGGCGGCGCCCGGCAGCGAGAAGGGCAGCGGGCCGAGGAAGTAGTTGCCGGCCAGCGCGCACAGCAGGACGAGCAGCGCCAGCGTGCCGCGCCGTACGCGCTGGCCTCGCAAGAGCGTCTCGGCTCTGCGGAAACCACCCCCGAGCCAGCGCCACGCGCGCATCACGCCGAGCACCGCCGCTGCGTAGAGGAAGGGGATCTCGAGCGCCGTGTAGTGGAACTCGATGCGTCGCTGGAAGACGGTCGTCGAGAGGGCGTTGAGGGCGTACTCGGGCAGGGCGATCAACAGCGTCAGCGGACTCAGCAGCGAGGCGAAGCCGAACGGCCAAAGCAGCCCAAGCCAGTAGCGCAGGTTGGCCTCGGCGAGGACGTCGGAGGCGGTCTGCCCGGGATGGGTGACGGCGTGCTTCACGACGGCGCCGGCACCCTCGCCGTACTCGCCGTAGCGGGCGATGAAAGCGCTCTGGTCGCCGTTGTAGTGCGGGATCACGACCCACACGGCGACTGCGAACCAGACAACGCCCAGAATGGTCACGAGCAGCGGCCGGTACGAGCGTTTGCGGACTGCGAAATACGCGCCCATGAAGGCGATCACCAGAGGCACGGTCTCCTTGCACGCCGCAGCGAGCACAAGGAAGACGGCCGCGCGCACCCAGCGCTCCTCTTCCAGGTACAAGAACGCCCAGAGCAGGAGCGGCGTCGCGAGGGCGACCGGGTGGAACTCGTTGAGAACGAGGAAGCCCAGCGCGGGGTACAGCAGGTAGGCGCCGGCGAGGAGGGCACCGGCGCCCGGGTCGCGCGTGGCGCGCGCGCCGAGCCGGTACGCCGGCCACGCACCGGTGGCAGCGACGGCCGCCTGTGCCACCAACAGCATCACGGGGCTCGGCCACACGAGCCATGGCAGCGCGAACAGCGCGAGGATGGGATCGACGTGCGAGCCGAGCCGCGACATCTGGCGTGGCTGCAGATCCCCACTCGTGATCTCGAGGAAGCGGCCGTGCGCCGTGTTGTACACGGCCTGGACCATGTTGCCGAGGTCGTAGCGCGCGTCCATGTACGCCCTGTACTTGAGCCACGAGAGCAGGGCGTAGACCACCGTGAAGAGGATCGCTCCGCCGATCACGTAGAGAGCGCGGCGGCGGAACAGGGCCCGTCGCCGCTCCTCGTCGAGCTCCTCGATGGGCGAGAGTGGGAACAGACCCGCACCGGTCACCGGAGCGGAGACGCTTCGCTCATGCCGGCGGCGCCGACTCAAGCCCGGCTCCCGCGCCGCACCAGGAGCTCGACGGCCACGACAAGCCCCACGAAGACGAGTTCGACCACGGTGACCCACAGGCGCAGCAGGAGCGCCCACGTGAGCGCCACGCCGCCCGGCAGCTTGCCGGCAAGGGAGGCGGTGAGCACCGCTTCGCGCACGCCGATCCCACTGGGGATGAAGAAGGCGATCATTCCGGCCACGTACGCGAGCGCATACGCGACGATCACAAGGGGGAGCGCGTCGACGCCGAGACCGGTGATCGCGCGCGCGAGCAGCCACGCGCCCGTGCCGGCCACCAGCCAGTCGGCTGTGAAGAGCGCGAGGAACCCGAGGACCGCGCCGAACCCCAGGGTCATCTCGAGCGGCGGTCGCCTCAGCAGGCGCAGTGCGCGTGTCGCCAGCGGCCCGAAGAGCCTCGGATGCATGAGGGCCACCAGCACCGGGATGGCGATGAGGCTGAGCGCCGTGATGCCCGGCCGGTACTCCCAGAAGGGGAAGAGCACGGCCACCGCGAGGAGGGCGCCACACACGCCGAGCGCCTGCTCGTAGACCATCGCCGCGGTGACCCGCTCGACCGCCAGACCCTGCGCGTGGCTCATCCAGGCGCGTCCCACGAACATGAAGACGTTGCCGGGCACGTAGCGCGCCAGGATCGACTTGCCCCAGACGGAGGCGGCGGGCCAGAACGGACCGCCGGCGTCGCAGCCGCGCAAGAGCAGCCACCAGAAGACCGCCTGCGCGAAATAATACGCCAGGAAGAAGGCACCGGAAGCCGCCAGCCAGCCGGCGTCGAACGTCCAGTCGAAGTCCTTGATGCTGTCCCACGAGTGCACGAGGTACGCGGCGAGGAAGTAGACGGTCGCGGCCACGATCCCCGCCTGAACCAGGCGCACGATGACGCGGCGGCGCGAGGGTGGTCGCGTCGTGCCGCCGCCCGGCGACGGCGCCTTGTTCCCGTCCGCGTTGCACACGGAAATCGTCTCGTCGCCGGCGCTCACGCCGGCTCCAGAGCGTCCAGCAGCTTGGCGGCCACGGCGGCGGGCGTGAACGCCCGCCGATACAGGGCGAGGGCGCGCCGGCCGAGATGGGCGCGCTCCCGTTCGTCCCGCAGCCGGCGGAGGACAGCCGCCAAGGCGGCCGCGTCGCCGGCCGGGGTGAGCAGGGCGGTCTCGCCGTGACGCAGCCATTCGCGGGCGCCGTCGGTGTCGGCGGTGACGACGGGCCGCCCGCAGGCCAGCGCGTCGAAGACCTTGTTGGGCACGACCCGGGCGGCTTTGTCGGTGCGGCCGAACACCCCGAGACATACGTCGGCCGCCAGCGTGCGAGCGCGGAGCTCGGCCGCCGGTAGAGAGCCGAGCCACTCCACATTCGTGAGGGCGTGCCCGTCGATCACGCTGCGCAACTCGGCCGAGAGCTGCCCTTCGCCGATCAGGATGAAACGGAACGGCTCGCTGCGTAGCAGTTCGGCCGCGGCGAGCACGACGTCGGCGCCGTGCATCGGGCTCCACTTGCCGTAGTGCAGGATCGTGAGCGGCTCGCCCTGGGTCAGCGATCGTGAGGCGCCGTCCGCCTTCGGCTCGGGCAGTGCGCCCACCGGCGTGACGACCAGCCGGCCACGTGCCAGGCCGAACTCCTCCTGGTAGTACGCCGCGTGCGCCCAGGTGTCGGAGAGAACGAGATCGGGCAGCCGAAAGGCCACCTCGTCGACGGCCCGCACCGCGGCCGCCTCGAGGCTTCTCCCGCGCACGAGAGCACGATCGCCGGCGAAGGTGTCCCAGAGAGAGACGAGCGGGTCGAAGACCAGACGCGCGTCGCGCAAGGCAGCGAGCACGCGGCCGAACGGCACGAGGAAATGGCCGGGGTAGCCGACCACGACCGCGTCCACGTCAAGGCGGCGTCGGTGCTGCGCGAACAGTCGCGCGTGCGCGATCGCAAGGCCGGCGGCAAGCCGCGTGGCGCCACGCGCGCCGGTCATCTCGACAGCTGTCATGGGTGGCAGACCGGCCCGGAACTCGACGACGTCCACACCGTGCTCTCGAAGTCCCGCGATGAGCACGGCGTTGCGCGGATAGTCCGGCTCGTAGGTGCCGAAGTACGCGACAGTCGACGTCACGGCTGAGCAACGAGGCCGGCATCGTCCCGCGACGCGGCGTCCACGGGGCTCTTGCGGTCCGGCTCCCGCGGCGACGGCGCCGTCGACGGCGCCCTCCCCACGAGCTCCGCCACCTGCACCGGGTCGGGGCCATGGCGTGCGCGCGAGTTGGCGATGAGCTCGCCGATGAGGCCGAGGCTCAGCAACTGCACCCCGACGATGATGGACAGCGCGCCCAGCAGAAGCAGTGGGCGCTGTCCGATGGGGTTGCCGAACGCGAGCTTGTCGACGGTCAAGTACAGCTCGATGAGTACACCGATGGCCATCAGCAACGTCCCGAGCCCTCCGAAGAGGTGCTGAGGACGGTGTTGGTAGCGGCCGAGGAACAGGACCGTGAGCAGGTCGAGGTAGCCGCGCATGTACCGCTGCCAGCCGTACTTGGAGCGGCCGGCCGTGCGCCGGCGGTGACTCACCTTGACCTCGGTCACACGAAACCCCGCCTGTGCGGCGACGACGGGGATGTAGCGGTGCAGCTCCCCGTAGATCGAGATCGTGTCGGTGACCTCGCGCCGGTAGGCCTTGAGTCCGCAATTGAAGTCGTGCAGGGGGATGCCCGAGGCCCGGCGTACCGTCCAGTTGAAGAACCGTGACGGCAGCGTCTTGTTGAGCGGGTCCTGGCGACGTTGCTTCCAGCCGGAGACGAGGTCGTGACCGTCCGCGAGGGGCGCGACCAGATTGGGGATCTCCGCGGGGTCGTCCTGGCGGTCGCCGTCCATGGTCACGAGGAGGTCTCCGCGGGCGGCGGCGAATCCGTGCGAGAGCGCCGCGGCTTTGCCGAAGTTGCGCCTCAGCTTGACGACGCGTACGTCCTCACGGGCTTCGGCGAGCTCGCTCAGAACCGTGAACGAGCCATCCGTGGAGCCGTCGTCGACGAAGACGATCTCATAGGGCGTCGCGAACCCGTCCAGCGCCTCGTCGATCTCGGCGACGAGCGGCACGAGGCTGTCGGCCTCGTTGTACACGGGGATCACGAGTGAGAGAAGGGACGCCATTTCGGCTCCCAAGGATACATCCTCGCGCGGGATGCGTTGAGCCTCACCGGGGCGGCGAGCGCCGTGAACCATCACCCGGTGTCCCGCGTCCCCGCGCAAGGAAGCGCTTCGCGCGTGCGCGCAACGCAGCGCGGAAGCTGGCGAGTGGGCAGACCGCTTGGTAGCATGGGGTGGTTCCCCCCCGTTTCTCCCGGGGGCCAGGAGGATGCGGATGAGCAGGCGAATCTGGCTCGTGGTGGCGATCGGCGTGCTCGTCGCGGCGTCGTTCGCGGCGAGCGTGGTCGCCGCCAGGCGCGCCTCCGAAGACCGCCCCAAGCAGGTCACTCGCGGTCTCGACTTCCTGCACGCTCGCCAGCGCGAGAACGGCGGCTTCGGCAACCCCGAGAACACCGCCTGGAGCGTCATGGGCGCCGTCGCCAGCGGCGAGCGCATGGGCAGCAGTGCCTGGCACGTCAAGGGCAAGAACCCGTTCGACTACCTCCAGGCCACCGACCTCGTCGCCGCGAGCACGAGCGCAGACGTCACCAACGCCCCGGTCTACTACGCGCGACTCATCATGTCGTACGTTGCCATGGACCGGCCGGGCACGGTCGGCACCGCCGGCAGCAAGGGCGTCAACCTGCTCACCCAGCTCCTCGGTTACCAGGACACCGGCGACAGCTCGTCGAGCAGGGGGGCCTTCTCGCCGGTGCCGCCCTCCACGGTCTCGGCGGTCCGCACCACGAGTTGGGCCATCCTCGCCATGCGCAACCTGGGCGTGAGCAAGAGCGACAACCGGTATCGGCTCGCCGTCGCATGGCTGGCGGCGCAGCAGGACACGCTCGCGGGAGGCGACGGCGGCTTCTCCAGCAGCGCACGGGGCGGTGACTCCACCGCCCTCGACACGGCCCTCGCCTACCAGGCGCTCATCGTGAGCCCCGACGACGCAGACTGGGATCCCGCCGCGGCGCGTGCGTTCCTGAAGAAGACGCAGAAGGCCGATGGAGGCTTCCCGGTCAGTCCCGGCGGCAAGACCGACGCCGAGGCTACTTCGGCCGGCATCCAGGCCATCCTCGCCATGGGTGAGCACCCGGAGGACCCCGCGTGGAGGGTCGGCGTCAACACGCCCATCAGCGCCCTCGGGGGGCTGCTGCAGGCGAACGGCTCGTACAGGCAGACGGCCAACTCGTCCGTCCGCCCGGTCGGTGTGACGAGCTGGGCGCTCATCGCCACACGCCGCAGAAGCTTCACCACCTATCCCAAGAACATCGGGCCGGCCCATAAGGCCTTCCGGTTCCGGCCGCAGTTCAAATCCGTCGCGCCCGGGAACGGCGCCAAGTTCAAGACCCGCAGCGTGCTCATCCGCGCGACGTACACGGATCTCACTCCCAAGGGGACCGGCATCCGCACGTCCCTCTGCCGCGTCTATCTGGACAACGCCAACAAGACGCGCCCGGCGCAGATCGGCAACTACAGCCTGCGCCTGCAACTCAAGAACGTGCCCAACGGCGCCCACACGTACACGATCAAGCTGGTCGATCGCTCCGGCAACGTGAAGACGATCGAGCGCAAGTTCACCGTCGCGGTGCCCGTTCCCAAGCCGACAAGCGCGCCCACCCCGCGGCCGACCTACAACCCGGGCCCGGTCTACCCCCCTGTCTACCCCACGACCACGCCAAGGCCGTACACACCGGCACCCACACCGACGCCGACGCCGTATCAGACAGTCACGCCGTACCCGTACCCGAGCCCGACCGTATCGGCGAGCCCCGTCGTGACCGGCTCGCCGATCGCGTCGCCGAGTCCCTCGGCGAACCCGACCGGTGACGGGACCGAGGGAGGCGGAGGTAGTGCCGCCGGCTTCGTCGGTGGTACCCTGCTCGCCATGCTGCCCATCGGCGCCGTCATCTCCTATCTCGCCCTGCAACACCGAGAGGGCATCCTCGGCGGCGCCAGCCAGGGCGCCGTCCTCGCCGGCGGGGGGAGCTCCTGGGAGCGCTTCAAGCAGACGCTGGCCAAGTCCAAGGACCTGACCCGACCCTCGTCGCGGGGATGAGCCCCAGGTGAACGACCTGCAGCAGCTCATCTATGACGTCGCCCGCATCCTCCTCTGGCCCGTCCTCATCGCCGCGATCGTCTGCCTCCTGTGGGTGCTCGTCGAAGTGGGCGTGCTCCTGTACGAGCTGTGGCTGCGGTTCCGGTATCGCGATCTCGACGCCCTCGAGGTCCGCGCGCTCCGCGCCCGCAAGGCGTTCCGCGACGGCAAGCCGCGCACGGCGTACCGCTACCTGCAGGAGAACACGTACTCGCTGGTCGTGGTCCGCTTCCTCTACGACCTCATCCGCAACTACCAGACCGAGCGCCTGGCCGCCAAGCCCCTCAAGCTCCTGCAAGAGTACGAGTTCTACACGATCAAGCGGCTGGAGCGGACGCGGATCCTCGTGCGCATCGGGCCCATGCTGGGCCTCATGGGCACGCTGATCCCCCTGTCGCCGGCTCTGGTGGGTCTCGCCACCGGCGACATGGCGGCGCTCTCCGAGAACCTCGTCACCGCCTTCTCGGTCACGGTGATCGGCCTCCTCATCGGCGGCCTCGCCTTTCTTGTCAGCATCGTCCGCGACCGCATGTACTCGCAGGACATCTCCGACATGGAGTACCTGCTCGAACTCCTGGAGGGTAACGACGTGCGCCTGCGCTCGGGCAGGCGTCTCTCCAAGACGGGGGTCTGGGACACCGAGGCCGATGTCGAGTACGAGGTCGCAGAGGAGGACGCCGAGCGGACCACGATGCTCGCTCTGCCCGAGACCCCCGACGAACCGCTGCTGCCGGTCGCCGCCGGCGCTGCGGCCGTCTCCCGCTCCATGCCCGCGTCGGGGCCTGCTTTCACCACGAAGAAGTCCGCACCCGCGAGGCGAAGCGATGAGGGAGACGGCCTCACCTTCGACGACCCGACCATGGACTGGAGCAGGGACGACGACCCCTTCGCCGATCTCGGCCCTATCGACCCCGAGGGGACCGATGACCCGCGGCCGCGCGGCTCGGGCGGCCCCACCCGCCGTCGCTGAGTGGCCGTGCCGGCCAACGACGACCATTCCAGGCTGCGTAATCTCGGGACCGTCATGGGCGCTCCTGAGAGCGGCCTCCGGTACATGCGCCGGCGCCGGGTCGGTACGGCCGATCGCAACGGCGACCCGCTCGACGGCATCGTCAATCTCTTCGACGTGGCGATCGTCCTCGCTGTCGGATTCCTGGTGGCGGCGCTCGCGGCCGCAGGCATGAGCGGACTGCTCACCAAGGAGAACATGACCATCGTCACCGATCCCGGCACGCCGGACATGCAGGTGATCGTCAAGGACGGCGACCAGATCACCAAGCTCGACATGGAGTCCGGGGCGGAGGTCGCCGGGGTGGGGACTCTGCTCGGCTCCTTCTACAAGCTCGCGGACGGCACCGTCGTCTACGTCCCCTCCGGCCAGACCGCACCGGACGGTTCGCTGCCGGCCCCGGGCGTGACACCGGCCCCGGGCGTGACGCCGGCGCCGGGGGTGACGAGCCCTCCCGGCGTCACTCCCTACCCGACGCCGACACTCACGCCGCCGACGGCGTTTCCTACGACGGCGCCGACACCGACGCCCGGCGTCACGCTCACGCCAGACACAGGCGGCGTGTCTCGGGGCACGCTTTGACGGCGCGTCCGGTCGCTTAGCCCAACGAGCGGAGCAGCTCGATGAGCCGCCGCAGGTCGGCGGCGTTCTTGAAGCCGATCTGGATGGAGCCGCCGCGCTTGCCGCTGCGGATGCGCACCGGCGCCTCGAGCACACCGTAAAGCTCGTCGGCCGCCTCAGCGAAATCCGGGGCGGCGGCCGGCCGAGCCGCCGGCGAAGCCTGCGCCGGACGCTCCGCGAGCTTGCGCGCGAGCGCCTCGACCTGGCGGACAGTGAGGCCTTCGCTGACCGCGAGGCGCGCGATCCGGCGCCGCTCGCCGTGGTCCGGCAGCGCCAGCAACGCGCGCCCGTGACCCTCGCTGAGCTCTCCGCGCTCGACCATCGACCGCACATCGTCGGGCAGGTCGAGCAGGCGGAGCAGGTTGGTGACGGCCACGCGGCTGCGCCCGACGAGCTCGGCGATGCGCTCGTGCGTGAGGCCGAACTCGTCCACCAGCGCTGCGTAAGCCTGCGCCTCTTCGATCGCGTTGAGGTCCTCGCGGGCCACGTTCTCCGCGAGAGCGATCTCGAGCGAAGCGATCTCGTCGGCCGGCCGGACAAGCGCGGGAATGAACTCGAGGCCGGCGAGCTTCGCGGCGCGCAAGCGCCGCTCGCCGGCGATGAGCTCGAAGCGGACGCCTGCCGGCGCCGGCAGACCTGCGGCCCCCGGCGCCGTCTCCGCATGAAGCGGCCGCACCACGACGGGCTGCACCACGCCGAGCGCCCTGATCGACGTCGCCAGCTCCTGCAATTCGTCGTTCGAGAAAGCCCGGCGAGGCTGGCGACGATTGACGGCGATGTCGGCCAGGGCGAGCTCGCGAAGACGTCCCTCCGGTGGCGCACCGGCCGCACCGGAACGCGCAAGCGCCGCGCGGCTCTCACCGATGAGCGCCCCCAAGCCCTTGCCCAGCGCCTTCTTACCGCTCTCGCCGGGAGCCCGTCTTTGCGGACGCGCGGTCGGCGTGTCGGGGTCGCGTGCTTCAGTCACGGGAGACGACCTCCTTGGCGAGATCGAAGTAGGCGTCGCTGCCGACGCAGGTGGGATCATAGCTTGAGATCGGGAGTCCGTGGCTCGGCGCCTCGCCGAGCCGCACGTTCCGTGGGATCACCGTCTGAAAGACGTACTCGCCGAGGTGCTCTCGGACCTCGCCGGCCACCTCTCGCCCCAGGCGCGTGCGCCCGTCGAACATGGTCACCACCACCCCCAGGATCGCGAGCTCGGGATTGAGATGCTCCTGCACGAGCCCGATCGTCTCAAGCAGCGCCGCCAGGCCCTCGAGCGCGTAGTACTCCGCCTGTGCCGGGATGAGCACCTCACGTGCCGCGACGAGCGAATTGACCGTCAGGACGCCGAGAGACGGAGGGCAGTCGATGAAGACGAAGTCGTGGGACTCGATGTGTCCGGCCAGCGCATAGTCGAGGACGTACTCGTTGCCGTCGGCGCCGGCCAGCTCGACGACGGCGCCGGCAAGGTCCGCGCACGCCGGTACCAGCCACAGGTTGTCGACCGTCGTGGCCACCGTGGCCTCAGCGACGCCGGCTGCCCCGCCGAGGATGCCGTAGCTGGTGAGCCGCGCGTCCTCGGCCCGCACTCCGAGGCCGGCGGAGGCATTGGCCTGCGGATCCATGTCCACGAGGAGCACGTCGAACGCGGCCTGCGCCAGGCAAGCAGCGAGATTGACGGCGGTGGTGGTCTTGCCGACGCCGCCCTTCTGGTTGGTCACGGCGATGACGCGGGTCACCGGGCTCCTTTCGGGGGCATCGATACTAGCAGATGAAATGGCCGCGCCGACCTCTCCTCACGGCCGTCCGGATCGCCCGCAGATGCCGCCGCCGTCAGGCGCCGAGCGGCCGCTTGACGGCGACGCCCTCGCGTCTCGGAAGCCACTCCGGAGTGGGCGCCTCCTTGCGAAAGACGGCGCAGGCCGCGTCGTCGAGCGGCGAGGCCGGCAGGAAGACCGGCTTCTCCGCCGAGAGGCCGCAGCGCGCCGCCGCCTCCTCGGCAGCCGGACCCTCGGCGGCCAGAGCACGGCGGGTCTTGCTCGCCAGAAGCACCCCGCCCTCCGCGAGCAGCGGCGCGGCCAGCTCGACGAGCACCTGAAGCTCGGCCACTGCGCGAGCGAACACGACGCCAAAGGCGTCGCGGCCCGGCGCGCCCGCAGAGGAGTAGCGTTCGCTGCGGGCGCACACCACACGAGCGCGGGCGCCAAGCCCGCACTCGGCGATCGCCCTCTCGAGAAAGACGCACTTCTTGCTCGCCGAATCGAGGAGTGTGAGCTCGACCGCCGGGAGCGCCACCGCGAGCGGGATGCCGGGGATGCCGGCGCCGGCGCCCAGGTCCAGCCAGCCGGCCGCCTCTCGCTCGCGCAGCTGAGGAACGTCGAGCAACGCCAACGAGTCACCGATCAAGGTGTCGACGACGGCGACCGGATCGCGGAGCCCAGTGACGTTGCCGCCGCGCCAACCGAGAAGCAGTCCGACGTACCGGGCCAGCGCGGCGGACTGGGCGGCGCCCAGTCCGCGCGCCGTCGCCAGCCGCTGCAACGCCACGTTGCATGAGTCGTGCCCGGGCATGGCCGGAGCGTACCACGCTGCGCCTTCGCCGCCGGCGGGAGACCGGTCCGGCCGGCGGCCTGGACTCAGCCGGCTGCCGACCTGACCCACGATCAGCCCGCGGCAGCCGCCTCGCGCAGCGCCTCGACCAGTCCGTCGACATCGTCGGGCGTCGTCTGCCAGGAGCACATCCAGCGGACGACGCCGGCTTCCTCGTCCCAGACGTAGAAGTGGTAGCGCTCGCTGAGGCGCTCGATGACCGGCGTGGGGAGGGCGGCGAAGACCGCGTTCGCCTGCAGCGGGTAGGCGATGCGCACGCCCGGCACCGCGGCGACGGCGTCGCCGAGCCGCCGGGCCATCGCGTTGGCGTGCCCTGCCGTTGCCCTCCACAGGTCACCGTCGTCGAACAGGCTCAGCAACTGCGCCGAGACGAAGCGCATCTTCGAGGCCAGCTGGGTGCCCTGCTTACGCGCGTAGAGATACGCGGCGCCGAGCTCCGGCCGCAGAAACACGACCGCCTCCGCCCCGAGAAGGCCGCTCTTGGTACCGCCGAGGGTGAGGAAGTCGACGCCACAGTCGCTGGTGAGATCGCGCAGCTGCAGCCCCAGCGCCTCGGCCGCGTTGACCAGCCGCGCCCCGTCCATGTGCAGAAGCAGCCCGGCCTCGTGTGCCGTCGCCGCCAGAGCCGCGATCTCGGCTGGTGCGTAGACAGTGCCCAGCTCGGTCGACTGCGAGATGGACACCACTCTGGCCTGCACATGGTGCTGGTCGCCGAAGCCCACGAGGCGGGAGTCCAGCAGTTCGGGCGTCAGTTTACCGTCCGGCGTCGGGATGTCGATGAGCTTGGCGCCGGCGATGCGCTCCGGCGCGCCACACTCGTCGACGTTGATGTGCGCCGTCTCGGGACAGATCACCGCCTCGTACGGGCGCAGGACGGCGGCCAGAGCGGTGACGTTGCCGCCGGTGCCGTTGAAGACGGGGAACGGCTCCACATCGCCGAACAACTCGCGCAAGCGTTCGCGCAACCTCGCCGTCCAGACGTCGTCGCCATAGGCCGGTGCCCAGCCGGCGTTGGCGCCGGCGATGGCCTCGAGGACGGCCGGGTGAGCCCCGGCATAGTTGTCGCTCGCGAACAGCGTGAGCGGGACGCCGGCGGCGTCGCTCACGCCGCCCGCCGCGCTCATGCCGAAACCTTCTTCTTGAGCGTCTCGTAGAACAGGCTGAGCGGGAATTCGTCGTCGAGCACCCGGTCGATCCAGGCCCGCGGCTCGGCCTCGTCCGAGAAGACGCGAGCCTCCTCACGCCATTGCGAGCCGAGGTTGGGCGTCACGTACCGGGAGATGAGATCGTGTGCCGCGATCCAGTAGGTGACCTTGCTCGTGTCGATCCCGTGCCGATACAGCTCCTCGACCAACTCGCGAAGCTCACCCACCGCGGACTCGATCCGCTCCCAGTCGATCAGGAGGCGGTTGTCGGTCCACCGCACGACGCCACGCTCGTGGAGGAACCCGAAGAGCAGCTGCCCGCCCAGACCGTCGTAGTTGCGCACCCGGTTGCCCGTGATGGGGAAACGGAGGATGCGGTCGAACAGGATTGCGTACTGGATGTAGCGAGCGAAGGGGAAGCCGCCCCGCGCCAGCTCGCCGGCAGAGCCGTAGGTCGCCAGGTCAACGCGCAGTTCCTCCAGCGAGTACATCCAGTAAGGGAGGCGCTGACGGATCATGAACGGATCGAACGGCAGGTCGCCGTGGCTGTGCCAGCGGTCGTGGATCATGTCCCAGAGGATGTACGTCTCCAGCGCCAGATCGGGCGATGAGGCGAGCGCCATGGCGTCGGGCGGCAGGTCGATCGAGAGAGCGTCGACGCCGGCGAGCGTCGAGCGCCGGTACCGTGTGGACTCGCGGTCGCAGAAGATGGCGCCGAAGTGGTTGGTCGGCCGCTCGGCAACGCTCACCGTCTCGGGGAAGAGGACCGCGCACTCGCTGTCGTAGCCCGCGGTGTGATCCACGAGCTGCACCGGGACGAACTTGGCGTTGTCGTAGAGCTCGCGTTCGAGCTGCGCCACGAACTCCGGCCACGGCGTGCGCGTGATGAGCGCCTCGAAGCGCGTGTCCGGCGAGCCGTTGGGGGTGTACATGGGGAAGACCACCAGGTTCTCGATGCCGTCCCGGCGGTGCTGCTCCGGCCGGAAGAGGTCGAGCGACGCACGGAAGTCCGGGGTCCTGCACCCGCCCTCGACCCAAGACTGCAGATCGACCACGACCTGGGCGAGGTACTCCTTCTCGTGGGGAAAGCGGGGCGCAAGATCGGCGATGGCCTCGGCCATGGTCACCACGAGAGCACGCACCTCGCCCACGTCGTGCGTCGTGAGGTCGATCTCGCCCTTGGGCTCCTGCAGCAGGCGGAGGGCGTCCGTGGCATCCCTGAGGCGGCCCCACGAGGGGTCCTGAGCCGCCTCGGAGACAACGGGCGTCGAGTCGGCGCGGAACGCGGGCAGCGCCGTCCAGTACGCCAGATTCAGCCAGAGTTGCAGGTGATCGCGCCGGGCCAGATAGTCGTCGCCGAAGAGATCTGAGTCGGCCGCGACCACCACCCTCCCCTCCTTGTAGGGCATGGCGGCGAGCAGGCCGGCACCGGGCGGATCGGCGGTGGCGCGCGTGCGCAGCGCCAGCGCGCCGTCGGCATCCGCAGTGACGACGCCGGTCCGGTAGAAGCCCACGTCGGCGACGAGATGGAGGAGAGCCGGGTCGGACACGTCACCAGCCGGCTCGGCGATGATCCACGACGGCACACCGTCGCCCGCCCCGTGATCGAACACCGTCGTGTTCTCGATCCGGGCGCCGAACGGCGCCAGCAGATCGTTGAGGTTGCCGCCGTACTTGTCCTCTTCTTCTTCGCCGAGCACGATGAGGCCACCACCGCCGGCCACGAAGGCTTCCACGGCGGCGATCTCGGTGGGCGAGAACGTCGGCGAGTCCTCGCCGACCGTACGCTCCCAGCGGGCCTCGCTGGGGTGCGCGACCACAAGCACGTCGACCCCGGCCAGAGCCACTTCGTCGAGCGGCCGCCCCGTGCTCGTCGCGACGTCGAAGTCCCGTGCAGTCAGAGCGGCTGCCGCCGCTGCGTACGAGGCGGCGGCGGGATGCGACGGCCGCATCCGCGCCGCCGCCTCCGGCCGGATCGACCAAGCCTCACCATGGTGCTCGTCGAACAGCACCTTCGCTATCTTGCGCTGACGCAGGGTGTCGAGCATGGGGACCTCCAGTGCAGAGGCTGTACCGGACCACGACGTGAGCCCGGCGCGTTAGGTACCGACGAGAAGGTTGTTCCTGAGGGGGCGGCGGCCCCAAACCCATCCGGCCGGGTTGCGGCGCCGTCAGCAGTCCCGTCAGCAGTCCCGTTTCTTGGTGAGGACGAGCACCGTGCCGCCCTCGGCAGGTCTGTGCAGGTCGAAGCCGTCGACGACCGCCCGTATGATCGAGATCCCCATGCCGCCGTCAGCCAGATGGATCTCGGGGATGCTGCCGCAATCGGCGCAGTCGTCGTCCTCCTCGTGAAAGCCGCCACCCTCGTCGCGAATGAGCAGTGTCACACGGTCCGCGTGCACCGTGAACTCGAGATGGACCTTGCCGTCGTCGTGGTCGTAGGCGTGGCGCACGGAATTGGAGCACGCCTCCGTGAGCGCCAGTTTGAGGTCGGCGACGGCGTCGTCGGAATAGCCGCCGCACGAGCGCAGCAGACCGGCGAGAGCCAGTCTGCCCAGCGACACGTACTCAGCCTTCGCCGGTATCTGCAGCTTCACATAGTCTTCCACGGGCGTGGATCCTATCGACTCGGGGCCTGCCGGACCAGATTCCGCACGCGGCTTTCGTTCACGCCATCATCACTTGAGCGACGTGCGAACGTTCACATTGGCTCCACACATCGCACACAACGTTCCCCGTAGCGCGACATCCTCAACCGCATAGCCCGTTCGGCGGACGAGCAGCCGTTTACAATCTGGGCAGATGGTGTTCTCTCCCTCGTGTCCCGGGACGTTGCCGAGGTAGACGAATCTGAGCCCGGCGTCATGCCCCAGGCGAACGGCGTGCTCCAGCGACGGGACCGGCGTCGCCGGCAGATGTGCGAACTCGAGGTTGGGCATGAACCGGGTGACGTGCCACGGCGTCTCGGGCCCGAGGCTGCGGGCGATCCAGTCGGCGATGCCTCGAAGGGAGACGTCGTCGTCGTTGAAGGTCGGGATCACGTTGGTCACGACCTCGACGTGACACCCATACTCGTTCTTGGCTGCCTCGGCGGCCTCCAGGACGGGCGTCAGATCGGGTATCCGGCAGAGCTCCTTGTACTGCCGGTTCGTGAAGCCCTTGACGTCGACGCGGTAGGCGTCGATGTGCGGCGCCAGGACCGCCAGCGCGTCGGCCGTGATGTAGCCGTTGGTGACCATGACCGTGTAGAGCCCGCGCTCGTGAGCTGCCTGCGCGCCGTCCAGGATGTACTCAAGCCAGATCGTCGGCTCGTTGTAGGTCCACGCCACTCCCTGGCACCCGTTGTTCCCGGCCAGTACCGACAGGTTGCGGACGGGCAAATCGCGCAGGTCGCGCGTCGCCTCGGCGGGGTCGGCATGCGCGATCTGCCAGTTCTGGCAGTGACGGCAGGAGAAGTTGCAGCCGACGCTCCCGAGCGAGAGCACCGTGGTGCCCGGAAAGAAGTGATAGAGAGGCTTCTTCTCGATGGGGTCGGCGGCGACGCTGCAGACCCGCCCGTACGTGATCGCGTAGAGCACGCCGTCACGGTTCACACGGGCACGGCACGTGCCGCTCTTGCCGGGCGGGATGCGGCAGAGGCGCGGGCAGACACGGCACTGCACCGCGTCGTCCTCGAGGCGATCGTACAGCATCGCCTCGTGCCAGTCGTCGACGGTGGCGGCCACGATCACCCCCCCTGCCGGCGCAGACCGGCGATGCCGCAGCGCACACGGTCGATCAGCGCCGCCTGCAGCGCTTCGTTGCCGGAGACGACGCTGGCCATCTGGTACGTGACGTCCGAGCCGAGCACCGGCCGGTCGTCGAGAGCCCCGCCGTCGGCGTCGGCGAAAGGCACGCCGGCCTCCCGGCACAGCAGGTACGCCGCGGCGATGTCGTGGGGTGAATTGCAGAGCACGGCGCCCCGACCGACGCGGCGGAACTCGGCCTCGGTCCAGGGGTGCGCGGCGATGATCGCCGGTCCGATGTCGACGTAGGCGTCCAGTTGGCCTGTGAGGATGCGCGTGACGCCGTAGGTGGCCGAGCCGATGTCGAAGACGCCGCCGCCGACCGACGACGCGTCGATGAGCTCCTCCAGGACGCTCGCAAGGATCACCGCCGGCCGGCCGCGAAATCCCAGCGTCCAGAACATGCTCCCGAGATCGGCGCTCGGCGTGGGCAGAAAGGGGATCTCCGAGCCGTCCTGCCGCCACATGCGAAGGCCGGCGTCCTTCTCGGCGACGAAGAGGTCGCCGTTCTTGATCTCCTGGATGACGCCGACGAC
>CAZJGT010000011.1:8041-29310 GCA_964545565.1 uncultured Thermoleophilia bacterium | reverse complement strand
ACGGTGGAGACACCCCGCCTACTGACGCTCCGAGTCGCGCAAATAGACGCGCATGGCGAGTGCGCTGAGCACGATCGACCACGCGATCACCACCCCCCAGCCGAGCGGGCTCCAAGCCCCGGTGCCGAGTGGGACGTGGCTGGCCTGAACGAGCCAGTAGGAAGGCAGAAAACGCACGATCTCGTAGAGGATGCCGTGGCCGATGGGGAACCAGGTGCCGCTGACGAGCGCCAGCAGAGCAGTGGTGCCGCCCATCACCGCGCCCACTGCTTCCGCCCGGACAAGGTGACCGATCAGGACGCCGAGCGACGCGAAGGGGATGAGGGCGATCAGGATCAGGAGCGTCATCTCGCCCCACTCCGCAGGCGACAGCCTGACTCCCAAGAGGACTCCGGCAGCGTACAGTGTGCACATGGTCAGGAACGACATGAGGTAGCCGGCCACGAGCTTGGTGCGCAGATACGCCGCCGACGACAGCGGCGTGATGCGGAGCTGCCGGTTCCAGCCGGCAGAGCGTTCGGCGGCGATGCGCGTGCCCGTGGAGAGCATCGCCGACATGGTCGCGAAACCCGCAAGTCCGACCATGTAGTAGAGCGCCAGCGAGAGTCCCGTGCCGGCGAAGTCGGTGACGTGCCGCTGGGGGCCGACGATCACCAGGTAGAGCACCGCCGGGAAGGCTATGGCGAAGATCAGGAATGCCCGGTCGCGCAGCGTCCGCAGGAGCTCGAAGCGCAGATAGCTGCCTGCCGCTCGCGTCCGTTGCGCCGGACTCGTCTCGGAATGCGCGTAAGCGCTCATGCCGCACCTGCCTTCCTGAGCTCGCCCGTCTCTCCGGGCGAGATGTGCCCGTCGTCGTCCGCGTCACTGGTAAGACGCACGAAGGCCTCCTCCAGGTCGGCGCCTCGGACCTCGATGTCCGCTACGCTCGGGAACCGCCGGATCAGCGCACGCAGCGCCGCGTCCGAGTCGTGGCACACGAGGATGATGGCCTCTCCATGCCGCGCGGCATCGGTCACGCCCGGCAAGCCGCCCAGAGCAGTGACGTCGGGGCCGGGTAGCGTGGCCTTGATCGTGTGCGAGCCGACCATCGCCTTGATCTCCGTGGGCGGACCCTCGGCGACGAGCTTCCCCGCCGCCAACATGATGACGCGATCGGAGCTCGCGTCCGCCTCCTCGAGGTAATGCGTCGCAAACAGCACCGTGCGCCCGCGCGCCGTGAAGTCGCGCATCGCCGACCAGAAGGCGCGCCTGGCCTCGACGTCGAGAGCCGCGGTCGGCTCGTCGAGCACCAACAGATCCGGATCGCCGACCACGGCGATGGCGAAGCGCACCCGTTGTGTCTGGCCGCCCGAGAGCTTCTGCGTGCGCTGGTCCGCCGCCTGGTCCAGACCCGCCATGGCGATGGTGTCGTCCACGCCGAGCGGACTCGGGTACAGCGACGCCACCATGGCGACAAGCTCTCGCACGCTCACGTCCCGGATGAGGTCGCCGGTCTGCAGCATCGCCCCGATCGCGCCGGACCGTACCGCGTCCGCCGGGGGCCGGCCGAAGAGCGACACCTCACCAGCGTCCGGACGGCGGAGGCCGAGCAACATGTCGATCGTTGTCGTCTTGCCGGCGCCGTTGGGGCCGAGCAGGGCCACCGTTTCGCCGCGGGCGATCTCAAGGTCCACGCCCCGCACCGCGTGCACAACGCCTTTGGACGAGCGGAACGTCTTGCGTAGACCCTCCGCCCGGATGCCCATTCGTTGGTTCAGTGAAATCACTGTGTCTCTCATGATGCCCTCCATGGACAGACAACAGCAAATCAGTCAATTGATGGAGCGTACTATGCTCTGGGTTCCCGCCCCGATTGAATCCAACCGTGCGTCACGCATGCCGGATCCGGCCTGTAACCGTTCCGACACCGCTGCTTGACGTTCCGCAACAGACGACCCGGTCATGGAGCGCCAACCCGAGTTCGAACCCGAGTTCGAAGACCCGAGCAAGCGGCGAACATGAAAGGGCAACGGACACGAGAGGAGTCTGTGAGGCGCACCATCGAGTCGCGCAAGAAGAAAGGAGCGAGTCCCTTGACAGCCAACGACGAGATGATTTCGGGCCCGTTCTACCACGGTACCAAGGCCGACCTGAAGCCGGGAGACTTGATCACACCCGGGTATCGCTCCAACTATGGCCATGGGGAGCGCACGATCGCTTGGGTCTACATGAGCGCCATGCTGTCGCCCTGGGCTGCGGAACTCGCTCGGGGTGACGGTCCCGGCAGGATCTACATCGTCGAACCCACCGGCCCGTTCGAGGACGACCCGGATCTCACGGACAAGAAGTTCGCAGGCAACCCCACGAAGTCGTATCGCTCGCGGGAGCCGCTGCGAGTCGTCGGCGAGGTCACGGACTGGCAGGGGCACTCGCCAGAGGAGATCGCGGCGATGACGGACGGACTTGCCCGGTTGCGCGCGGAGCAAGACGAGCGAATCGCTCAGATCCCGACCGAGACCGCGATCGATCAGATCCACGCACGAGCTGACGAGGCGGCACGCGCATGGGCGCCCGATTCTGAGTACCTCGGCTGCATCCTGCTCATGCGAGTACGGGGGCGGGACGCGAAGGTCTTCGCGACGATGGCGTACCGCTCCAAGGCGCGAGACGGGAGTCACGAGATCGAGCTTCCTCACCCCATCGAGGCGCAGCCCACCTGGCAAGAGGGCGAGGTAGCGCAGTCCGGCCGTATCACGGCAGTCACTGCCTGGCAGGACGCATGGGTGGCCGTGATCGAGGCGTGCATCACCGAGATCGGTCTGAGTCTGGAGACGCGGCTGTGGATCGCGGTCGACGCGGACAACGACAGGCTCACGTTTCGCGTGGACGCCGACGGACCCGAGCGTTCATGGCAGCGCGACCTGCAACTCTCGCGCGGTGTGCTCACAGACACCGAGCACGGGGACACCTGGGACTTCGGCACGAGCCAACCCGCGTAGCACGTCGGCGTGACCTGGCTCCCCGAGAGCAGATGATGGCGCCGACGTCTGGCAGAGCATCGAGCAGAACGCCTGAGGGTAGACAACTCTGAGAGGGCATATGCGTCTGCTCGTGTCCAGCACGCCAGACCGGCACAACGCTTTCGGAGGTGACCATGACTCGACACGAGGAACTATGGAGCCTCGAGAGACAGTTCTGGCTGAGCGGCGCGGAGTTCTACGAGAGAACGCTCGCTCCGCAGGTGCTGATGGTGTTCCCACCGCCTGTCGGGATTCTCGACCGCGCCGCTACCGTCGATTCCATCGGCTCTGCTGCTCGGTGGCAGAACGTCTCGTTCACCGAGCAACAGCTCGTAGCGGCTACGCCAGATACCGTCGTGCTTGCCTACGCGGCGCACGCGGATAGGGGTGGCGAGGATTCACGTTACGCTGCGCAATGCAGCTCGGTCTATGTTCGCGACGACGGTGGCTGGCGTCTGGTCTTGCACCAGCAGACCCCGATGGGCAAGGCGTAGGGTTCGCGCCCGACAGCTCGTTCAGGCCGATTCCGCTTGGCCACGGCGAACTGCGCCGGTTCCGGCTCGCGGAACACGAGGTGACGGACGACGGCGCCATGCTGATGACGTAGTCGCGACAGCAGGAAGAAGCGTCGGCGCGAACGACTGCCCGAAAGCCGAACGGTTCGGCCGGCTTCGCCGGCCGCTTCCAGAAAGGAGTGATGATGTCCGAGCTGCTGGTTGATCTCATCACCTCGCTCGACGGCTACGGAGCCGCTGAGGGCTGGCCGGGCTTCTGGGGACTGCAGGGTCCGGAGTATCTTGCGTGGCTGGCCGACCGGCCGGAAGCCGACTACACGGTCTTGATGGGTGCGAACACCTACCGGCTCATGGCGCGCCTGGCAGCCGAAGGCGAGCCGGGGACGGACGAGCTCACAGGCATGCCGAAGATCGTCTTCTCGACGACCTTGAGCGAGCCCTTGGCGTGGGCGAACACGCGGCTCGTCGCCGAGGACGCCCTCGAGGTGGTGAGGAGCATGAAGAAGGTTGGCAGCTCGGGCTCCCTGCGCACGCTGGGCAGCCTTACGCTGTGCCGCTCCCTCCTGCAGGCCGGCCTTGTGGATCGCTTCCGCGTGGTCGTCTTCCCGGTCATCACGGGCAGTAGCGGTCACGATCGCATCTACGACGGCTACCCTGACGTGGCACTGGAGATGGTCGACAGCCGCACCTTCGACGGCCGCATCCAGTTGCTCGAGTACGCCCCTCGAGTCTTGGCGGGTCCTCCCGGCTCCGACGCAACCAGATGACCGCCTTCGTCGGACGGCGCCCCGCCCGTCACCGGGTATGACCCACGACCGTCTCGATCTGCGCACGGTACGCGTAGTCGTCGGCGGCGATCGCCCGCAGAAGGGCCTCCGCCATCCCCTCCGGTTCGGTTCCGCCCCCGGCCGACACGTTGAACCCGATTCCGCACCGGCCCCCGCCATCCGAGCAGGCCTGGGCCAGTGCGTCGGCGTCGCGACCTGTCAGCGCACCACCTTGATGCTGAACATCGGGCTGGGCAGCACCATGTACAGGCGCGTCCAGAGCGCGAGGTACATCTCGGTGCCGCGGGCGGTCGTGATGTCTCCCAGATCGATGACGTCCTTCCATCCGAGGCTGGCCAGCAGGTCGGTCACGGTCTGCTTGGCATCCGCGTCGTCGCCCGAGACGAACGCCGTGTGGTCGCCGTCCGCGAGCTGACCGGGAGCGACCTGCAGGAGGGCGTTCATCGTGTTGAGCGCCTTGACGACCTTGACGTCCGGGAAGCGACGCTGCACCTGTTCCCCCAAGGAGTCGTCGTTTGCGACCAGCAGCGAGGGAGGCATGCCGGTGGAGAAATCGAGCGGGTTGGCGATGTCGATGAGCACCTTGCCGGCGAGGTTCTCCTCCCCGGCGCTCTCCAGCGCCTGGAGCGTCCCGCGTCCGTTGATGGCGTTGACGATGACCTCGCCCTGCGCAGCGGCCTCCGCAAGGCTGCCGAGGCCGATGCGCGGATGCGCTTCGAGCCACACCTTGAACGGTGGGTTACCGAAGGCGTCCGGCTCCGTGCGCGCCAGCGTCGCTCCGGGGTCGCGGGTACCGACGACCACTCCATGACCGAGCGCCGCAAGGCCGGCGGCCTGCGCCCGACCCACGGACCCGGTTCCGAGTACTGCGATCTTCATGACTTCGTTCCTTCGTGTCGCGTGGCTTGATGACAAGAAGGTACCCGCCCTCGGGTCGCCTCAGTTCGTGCGACGCCGACGAAGGACGGTACGGGAGCGAAGCCTCGGATCGCGCCACCGCCGGGCGCGGCAGCACCGGGTCGTCGTGAGCACTCAGGATGGGAGAAGACCGAGGCGAAGGGTCGCGGCGAGCCGGCGAACGTTGGTGCCCCCGGAAGGATTCGAACCTTCGACCTCGCGCTCCGGAGGCGCGCGCTCTGATCCCCTGAGCTACGAGGGCACGGTTGCGGATTGTAGCACGGCGGGCGCGCGGTTCCCTGTACGGGCCGCGCCCGTCGTCACACGAGGTGCTGGAGGGCCTCGGCCAGCTGCACATCCCGCATCGTCACACCGCCGGCGTCGTGACTCGAGAGGTGCAGCGTGACCTTGTTGTAGCGGATGTCGATGTCCGGATGGTGCTTCTGCTCCTCGGCCACCTCGGCGAGGTGCTCGACGAAGCCGACGGCGTGCACGAAGTCGGCGAAGCGGAACGTGCGCGTGAGCGCCTCCCCGTCCAGGCCCCAGCCGTCCAGCTCACCGAGGGCCGCCGCGATCTGCTCCTGGCTCAGCGTGTCCATGAGCGCCTCCCCCTCACCACTCGCCCGGCCGGCGCCGCAGGCGCCGGCCCCTACCGCCTGTCTTCCCCGCGCCCGCGCAGGGCACGCTCGATGTCCCGCTTGGCGTCGCGTTCGGCGATGTCGTGGCGCTTGTCGTGGAGCTTCTTGCCACGCGCCAGCCCGATCTCGACCTTGGCGCGCCCCTCCTTGAAGTACACCCTGGTGGGCACCACCGTGTAGCCGCGCTCGCGGACCTTGCCGGCGATGCGCTCGATCTCGTGGCGGTGCAGCAGGAGCTTGCGCGGCCGCAGGGGGTCGTGGTTCCAGATGTTGCCCCGGTCGTAGGGGCTGATGTGGGCGCCGATGAGGAAGAGCTCGGGAGCGTGAGCGGAGCCGGTGACCTCGACGTAGCTGTCGCGCAGGTTGATGCGCCCGTCGCGGATGGACTTCACCTCGGTGCCGACCAGCGCGATGCCGGCCTCGAAGGTGGCGTCGATGAAGTAGTCGTGGCGCGCCTTGCGGTTCTCGGCGACGCGTTTGATCCCGGTCTCTTGTGGCATACGCCTAGGGTACCGCATCGCCGGCGACGCGTACGCGGCCCGCGCCGCCGCCGCGCCGTTACCGAACGCCTGCCTCAGCGTCCCTTGCGGTGTTGCCCGCGACCGGGAGCGCGGCGCCGCGGCGGGCGGCCGCCCGTGGTTCGCCGGGCCGGCCGGCGGCCGGGAGCCGCCGCCGGACGGCCTCCCGGTGCAAGCGAAGGGACGAGATCGACCTTGCCGGCGAGGCGATCGATGCGTTCGACCCTGACCTCGATCGCGTCCCCGAGCCGGTAGCGTGTGCCCGACGCCTCCCCCACGAGCGCCGTCTCGTGCTCACTCACCTCGAAGCGCTCGCCGCCGAGGCGGCGCGACGAGAGGAAGCCCTCGAAGACGTCGCCGAAACGGACGAAGAGCCCGCCGCCGACGAGGCCGACGATCTCCCCGCCGAACGCCTGCTCCCAGCCCTCCACCTGGAGGCGCCGGTCGAGGAGGAAGCAGAGCGCCACGTCGTCGCCGCTGAGCTCGATCCGCGAGAAGTCGCGCTCACGGGTGGAGCAGTCCTCGGCCGTGGTGGCGAGCTCGGCGTCGCCAAGCTCGCCGCCGTCCTCACCCAGGTGATACAGCAGACTGCGATGGGTGACGAGGTCGGGGTAGCGGCGGATGGGCGAGGTGAAGTGCAGGTATGCGGCACTGGCGAGACCGAAGTGCCCGAGGTTCACGGGCGCGTAGCGCGCCTGCTTGAGCGACCGCAGGATGAGCGTCGACCAGGAGAGCCGGCCGCGGCCCTCCCGGGCGCTGATCTCGGCGACGGTCCGGCTGAGCCGTCCGAACGCCTCGGCGAGCTGCGCCGCCGGCACCGCGGGGCCGGCCGGAAAGGCCGGCGTGGGCACGCCCAGCTCCTCGAGCCGGTCGAGCAGTTCGCGCACGCTCGCCGGCTCGGGCGGCTCGTGTACGCGGAAGAGCGTGTGGGCCTTCTTGCGCAGCAGGTATTCGGCGACCGCCTCGTTGGCCGCGAGCATGAACTCCTCGACGAGCGCGTGCGAGGGCGTCTCGGGGCGCGCCGCCGCGCCGCTGAGCGCGCCCGCATGGTCGAAGGCGTACTCGGGCTCGAACGAGCCGATCGTCAGCGCTCCGCGCGCCAGCCGCCGGCGGCGCAGTACCCCGGCGAGCTCGGCGGCCAGCAGCAGCTGCTCGCGCAGAGCCGCGTCGGCCTCGGTGGTCGCGTCGGGGACGTCACGCGGCGGGCCGGTGAGCCCAGACGCGACGGCCGGCGCGGCGAAGCCGGGGCCGGACGCGGCCACGACGGCCTTGGGGTCCGCCCCCCGCCCGGCCTGCGGACCGGCGGCCACGAGGTCACCGGCCGCAGAGCCGATCACCGTGTCGACGAAGCCGTAGGTGAGCCGGTGGTCGCTGGCGATCAGCGAACGGCAGAACTGCGCGGCGGTGCGCCGCCCCGCCGCGTCGAAGGAGAACTCCACGGTGACGCACTTGCGCGGCTGCCGCGGTACCAGGCTGCAGAGGTCGCTGCTGAGCGCCGCCGGCAGCATCGGCTCGGCGAAGAGCGGCAGATAAAGGCTCGAGGTGCGACGCCGCGCCTCCCGCTCGATCTCGCCGTCGTCGTCGACGAAGTACGAGACGTCGGCGATGTGCACGTGGGCGCGGTACCCGTCGCCGTCGCGCGCGACCGAGACGGCGTCGTCGAAGTCGCGCGCCGTGTCCGGGTCGATGGTGAAGGTCGGAAGCGCCGTGAGGTCGCGGCGGCCGTGGTCGGGGCGCGACGCGCGCCCCTCGACGGCGGCCGCCTCCTCCAGCACGGCTTCCGAGAAGCCCTGCCGCACGCCCTTGGCGTGCAGCAGCGCGCGCAGCACCGCCTTGAGGTCGCCGGCGGCGCCGAGGACCTCGACGATCCGGCGCCGGTCGCCGTGCACCGGCACGGCCAGGACGAGCTCGTCGAGCTTGGGCGGCGTGCCGCCCTTGGCCACGAGATACGAACGGCTGTCGGCGAACAGCGGCTCGAGCGACCAGAACTTGCCCCAGCGCGCGACGCGGTACGGTAGTGGCCGGGCGTCCGTCCCGCTCGTCTCCTCGCCCGAGCGCTCCGGCCGCCGCGACGCGCTCACGCTCCTACTCCTGAGCGGCGATGTACCGCAGCGCGCGTTGCAGTACGTCGTCCTGCTTGGTCTTGGGCCTGTCCTTGACGACGATGTCGGGCGTGATGCCCTTCTTGTTGATGTCGGTGCCGTCGGGCGTGAGGTACACGGCCGTGGTGAGTTTGAGGGCGGCGTCGTTGCCGAGGTCGACGATGCTCTGGACCAGACCCTTGCCGAACGTCCTGGTGCCGACGATCGTGGCGCGCTCGTGGTCCTTGAGGGCGCCGGTCACGATCTCGGAGGCGCTCGCCGAATACCCGTTCACGAGCACCACCATCGGTTTCCCGGTCGCGACGGGCCCGGTCGCCGTGAGCTCCTCCTTGGGCGAGTGCAGGCCCTCGGTGGAGGTCACGAGCCCCGTCTGGAACACTCCGGTCACGTCCACGGCCTGGGTGAGCAGCCCGCCGCCGTTGTAGCGCAGGTCGAGGATGAACCATCGGGCGCCCTTCGCGGCGAGCTCGTCGACGTTCTCGCGCACATCGCGGGAGGCGAAGCCACCGAACTCGTACAACTGGATGTAGCCGACCTTGACACCGTCCTCGGTGATGAGACGGCGGCGCGTCTCGGGAATCTCGATGCGCCTGCGCTCGACGGTGACCTGCCTCGTCCCCTTGTCGCCCTTGGGCCTGACGCCGAGCTCGACCGCCGTGCCCTCTTCGCCCTTGATCCGGCTGATGCTGGTCTCGATGGACGTCGCCTTGGTGGGCTTACCGTCGACGGTCACGATGACGTCGCCGGCGCCGAGGCCTTCGGCCTTGGCCGGCGATCCATCGAAGACCGTCGTGATCACGAGGCCGTCCTTGACCTTCTGCAGCGAAGCCCCGATGCCGGAGTAGGAGCCGCGCTCCTTCTCCTCGAAGTCGCGCACCTCCTGGGGCGTGAGGTACACCGTGTACGGGTCCTTGAGCGACTTGAGCATGCCGTTGACGCCGGCATCCGAGAGCTTGTCTACGTCCACCGGTCGGTAGTAGCGGCCCTGCAGCTCCTCGATGACGCGCTGCTGCAGGGCGCCGGCCTGCTCGGCGGTGCTCTCCTGGGCCGGGCCGAGGCGGACGGTGTTCTCGCCGTGCAGGTACCAGCCGGCGAAGTACCCGCCGAGGAAGCCGAGCGAGACGAGAAGGACGACGATGATGGTGCGTAGGGCGCGCATCACCGGTAGATGGTAGTCGGAAGGTGGTACAGCGGCAAACGGGCCCCGCGACTCAGAGGTAGCCCATGGGGTCGACGGGGTTGCCGTTGACCCGCACCTCGAAGTGCAGGTGCGGGCCGGTGCTGAACCCCGTCGAGCCGACGTAACCGACGGTCTGGCCGCGGGCGACACGGGCGCCGGTGCCCACGGCGAGGCTCGACTGGTGCGCGTAGAGCGTGGAGAGGCCGTCGCCGTGGTCGACGATGATCACGTTGCCGTAGCCGCCCATCCACGTGGCGTAGATGACGGAGCCGGCTGCGGAGGCGTGGATGGGCACGCCGTATCCCACCGCGATGTCGATGCCGGTGTGGAACTTCCTGTAGCCGAGAATCGGGTGCACGCGCCAGCCGAACGGCGACACCACCGGGCCGCTCACCGGCCAGCCGAGGCTGCCGGAGCCGCCGCCGGTACTGCCGGCCCCGCCGACGACGCTGGTGAGCGCCGCGCTCTCGGCCAGCAGTCGGTTCTCCTGGCGCTCCAGCTCGGCGAGGTCCTCGTTGACGCCGGCGAGGGCGCCCTTCTTCTGCCGGCGAACCGAGAGGGCCGCCGCCTGACTCGCCGCCTGGGCGGCGCGAAGGGCGGCGAGCTCGTCGCTCTTCTGTTGCAGCACCCGGGCGGCGTCGGCGACCTCACCCTCGCGTCTGGCGATGGCATCCTTCTCCGCGTCCACTTCGTCGCGCTTGGCCTCGAGGTCGCCGACGAGGTCGTCGTTGCCCTGGATGAGGTCGCGGATCACGTTCGCGCGGCTGAGCAGATCCTCGAAGCTGGACGACGCCAGGATCACATCGACGTAGCTGAGATCGTCGCTCTTGTAGCTGAGGACGACGCGCGCCTCGAAGTTCGTCTGCTCGAGCTTGAACTCGGCTTGCGCCTCCTCGAGCTCGAGCCGCTTGAGCCGCAGCTCTTTGCGCAGGACGGCGAGCTTCTCCCGGGTGACGGAGAGCTTGCTCTCGACGCCGGCGATCTGGTCGCCGAGGCCGTCGAGCTGCTGCTGGATCGCCGCCAGCCTGCCGTCGAGGCCGGAGATCTGCTCGCCCAGAGTCGCCTTCTTCTGCTTGGCGGCGTCGATCTTGCTGCGTGCCTGCTCGAGCTTCTGCTGCAGCTCCGCGGCCGTCACCGCACGCGTGGCGCTCGCGGCCGCCCCGGCGAACCCCAGGGCAGCGGCCGCGATGACGACGATGACGATGAGCTTGCGCGGACCGGTCATGGCAGAGAGAAGACTTCGGCGGCCGGCGGTGACGTTCCTGTACGCCCTCGCCGGCCGCCGCTCAGCGGCGCCGCTCCCGACGCCTCACGTCTTGAGGTAGCGCCGCAGCGCCACCATGCTGCCCAGGGCGCCGAGGACGGCGCCGAGGACGGCGAGTGTGGGCAGAAGGCCGGCCGGCCAGGACCCGCTCTGCCACCACATGCTGAAGACCCTGATGTCGAGGAAGTTGATGTCGCTGCTCTGGAGCCAGTTGGCCAGGGCCCAGTTGCAGAGCCAGACGAAGCCGGCCGCGAGGATGGCCCCGATGAGCCCGGTGACGAAGCCCTCGAGGACGAACGGCCAGCGGATGAACCAGTTGGTGGCGCCGACGAGACGCATGATCTCGACCTCCCGTCGCCGCGCGAAGATGCTCAGGCGCACCGTGGTGCTGATCAGCAGCACCGCGGCGAGCGCGAAGATGCCCGTGGCGACCCACATGCCGTACCCGATGAGGTTGATGGTGCCGAGCATCTTGCGCACCGTCTCGCGCGCGTACTTGACGCCGTTGTGGGTGCCGGGATCGTTGTCCACGGCAGGGTCGTCGAAGAACTGGGCCGCCACCGCATCGACCTGGTTGGCGTCCTTGACCTGGATCTCGTAGCTCGCCGGCAGCGGGTTGATCGGCAGGCTCTCGACGATGCGCTCGCCGAACCGCTTGCGGAACCGCTCGAGTGCATCGTCCTTGCTGATGTACTTGTACGACTTGACCTCAGGGATCGCCTGGATCCGCTGCTCGAGAGCGGTCTTCTGCTCCTCCGAGGCGTCGTCCTTGATGAAGACCTCGATCATGACGCGGTTCTTGAGGCTCGTCGCGCCCTGGTTGAGGTTGTCGCGCGTGACGAGGACGGCGCCGAGGATGGCCGTGCTGATGAACACGGTGATCACGGCCGCCATCGCCATCACCCAGTTGCGGCGCATGGAGCCGAACGCCTCCTTGAGGAAGAACCCGAGCCTCATGTGAGCGCTCCCTCGACCTCGGCGTCCGCGACCTGGTCGTAGCCGCCGCGGCGCTCGTCGCGCACCAGGCGCCCGTTGTCGAGCTGCAGCACGCGCCTGCGCATGCGGTTGACCATGTCGCGGTCGTGCGTCGCGACCAGGACGGTGGTGCCCGTGCGGTTGATGCGCACGAGCAGCTGCATGATACCCACGGCGGTCTCAGGGTCGATGTTGCCCGTGGGCTCGTCGGCCAGGA
Organism: uncultured Thermoleophilia bacterium; assembly: GCA_964545565.1. GTDB lineage: Bacteria > Actinomycetota > Thermoleophilia > UBA2241 > UBA2241 > CAIXSE01. The sequence continues at coordinate 17,217 of CAZJGT010000011.1, read as the reverse complement.
GCAGCGGCGGGTGGTTGACGAAGGCGCGCGCCACGCTGACGCGCTGCTGCTCGCCGCCGCTGATCTCGTGCGGGTAGCTGTTGGTCTTGTCGGCGAGGCCGACCAGGCTGAGGATCTCGGGCACCTTGCGACGGATGCTGCGCCGCGGCTCGCCGACGACCTCGAGCGCGTAGGCCACGTTGTCGAAGATGGTCTTGTTGGGCAGCAGCTTGAAGTCCTGGAACACGCAGCCGATGTTGCGCCGCAGCAGCGGCACCTTGCTGCGCCGCAGGGTGCCGAGGTTGCGGCCGGCCACGAGGATGCGCCCCGTGTCGGGCACGAGCTCTTTGAGCACGAGCTTGATGAGCGTCGACTTGCCGGAGCCGGAGGCGCCCACCAGGAACGCGAACTCACCCTTGCCGATGTGGCAGGTGAAGTCCTGGAGGCCGACCACGTCCGGGTCGTAGACCTTGGTGACGTCTTCGAAGACGATCATGGGACAGGCTCTCCCTTGTCAGCCGTCTGAAGCCAAGCCCCGATTATGAGGGCCGCTGCGGGCGCTCTCAACCCGGGCTCCCACCTTCTGTGCGCACCTTCCGCGCGCCGTACGGAGAACGAAGGCCGCCGTGAGCTGAGACGATCCAGCGGGGCGAGCCCGGGGGCGCTGTATGGCCGGCGACCCGGCCAAGGGGTTCGCTGCCGAAGCGCCGGTTCCTGCCGGCACGACCTCGCGGCCGAGCTCCGCGGCGCGCGGAGCGTCGGCACGCAGGCCTCACCAGCGCTCGTAGCGCACGAGCTCCTCAAGCGGGCGACGCCCGGTGTCCGCCGACGGCTTGTCCGGGTGACCGAGGGGGGTGATCGCGACCAGCTCGACGTCGGCCGGGAGCCCGAAAACCTCCCGGGCGGCGTCCGGGTCGAAGGCGGCGATCCAACAGGTGCCGAGGCCAAGCGCCGTCGCCGCCAGGACGAGGTGGTCCATGGCTATGGCGGCGTCGACCTCGTCGTAGGGCTTGTCGTCCATGCGCCGCCAAGCCTCGCCGGGCACGGCCACGAAGGCGATCACCAGCGGCGCCTGTGTGAGCCAGCTGCGGCCGTAGACCCGAGCCAGCTCCTCCTCCCTGCCCCGTGTGTGCACGACGAGCATGCGAAAGGGCTGCTTGTTGGCGGCGGTCGGCGCGCGCCGCGCCGCCTCGAGCACCTTGGCGAGCTTCTCGTCCTCGACGGCGTCCGGCTTGTAACCACGCACGCTGTAGCGGGTCGCGATGGCCTCGAACAGATCCATGCTGGCTCCCTTCATCCCGGCGACGGAGCCGCAGCGTACCACGCCTGCATCAGATCTCAGGTGTGTCGCGCCACCCACTCACGCGTGGGCTCCACCTGGTTGAAGGTGAAGAGGTGCGCACCCTCGATGCCGAGCGCCGGATCGGCGGTGTGCGCAGCGACCGCCCGGGCCAGCGGGGTCGGGTCGTAGCGGCGGGAGCGCGCCAGCGTGACGAGCTCGCGGCCGTGCTTGCGCAGGTAGTTGAGCGAAGCGCCGACCCCCGTCTTGAGCGAGATCTCCGCGAGCTTGCGCCGCTCGACCACGCCGGGCAGCCCGACCACGACCGGCAACTCGATGCCGGCCTCACGGATGCCGGTCAGCCACCGGGCGAGCGCATCGGCGTCGAAGCACAGCTGGGTCACCAGGTGGCTGGCGAGCGGCTGCTTGCGGCGCAGCGCCTCAAGCAGCCGCTCGTCGTCGATGAGCGGGTGACCCTCCGGGTACGCGCCGATGCCGATGCGCGCGAAGGGGTGCGGGAGGCCGGCAAGATCCTCGAGCAGGTCGCCGGCGTCGGCGTAGTCGCCCGCCGGCGGGTCCGCGTCGCCGCCGACGACGAACACGTCACGGATGCCGGCGCCGTCTGCCCGCCGGACGAGCCTCTCGAGATGACCGCGGTCGGCGACCATGCGGGCCGCGAAGTGCGGCACGACCCGGAAGCCACGAGCCGCGAAGACGGTGCTGACGTCCAGTGTCCGGTCCAGTCCCTGCTTGGGTGAGGCGGTGACGGTGATCGTCGCCCCGGGAGGGAGCGTGGCCACCTTGTCCTCGATCCCCTGCACCGGGATCACTTCGTATCGGGGTTCCTGCAACAGCAGGGACAACGCCGACTGCTCCGCGAGTGCGGGCGCTCCGCCACGGCTCATGGCTCACCTCGTTCCGACTAAACAGGAGTGTTTCAGTCCTCTCTATACCCGCTGGGCCGTTCCGTAGTCCACCACGGTCAGGGCGTGCGTCTCTGGGAGCCTGGCCGCACGGTGCGCTACGATGGCGACGCCGACCCTCTCGCAAAGGAGCCCGCGTGGACCATGTGACGGAACGACCGCTGCCCGGCGTCACGGTGACGATCGGCCCGGACGCCGTCCGCGTCTCGAGCGAGACGCCGCTCTCGACCCTGAGCTCCGCCGTGGTCGGGGGAGGTTGGGCCGAACTGCGGGAGATCCTCAACGTCCACGTGGACGACGAGTACGACGGCGAGCGGCCGGAGGAGGACCTCGCCGTGGTCGCCGCCGGACTGGGCATCCGCGGCGCCTTCGCCGGCCTGATGACGGCGGCGTATACGGAGTACGCGCGCTGCGCCGTGGAGTCGCTCGACGACCTGACCGTCGCGGCCGTCGTCTCGATGGGCCTGAGCAACACCGCGTGCGCCGGCGTCACACCGCCCTTCGGGGCGGCCCCCGCGCGGAACGCCGCGGCGCCCCGTGTGGGCACCATCAACGTCATCCTGCTCGTGGACGCAAAGCCGACGCCGGCGGCGATGGTGAACGCGGTCATCACGGCGACGGAAGCCAAGACGATGACGCTCGCCGCATGGGGCGTGAAGACGCCGGACGGCGAGCCCGCGAGCGGTACGTCGACGGACACGGTCGTCGTCGGCTGCACCGGGCGCGGCCGCGAGGTGCGCTACGCCGGCCCGGCCGCTCCGGCCGGCTGGCTGGCGGCGCGCACCGTCCGCGCCGCCATGACGCGGATCTGCGAGGAGAAGGTCGAGCGCGACGGCGGCCGCGTGGGCTGGTGAGGCCGCGCGGCCGTCGCCGGCCGGACGGCGTCAGTCGGCCGCGCCGAGGACCTCGTCGACCCAGCCGATGCCGGCGATCGCGGTGGGGAACCCGCAGGTCGTGATCGCCAGGATGGCGACCTGCCGGACTTCCTGGGGGGACGCGCCGGCGGCGAGGGCCTTGCGCGCGTTCGACTTCACGGCGCCTTCCGCCACGGCGCCGACGGCGAGACCGAGCTTGACGAGCCGCGCCGAGCGTTCGTCGAGGGGGCCGGCGCCGTCGGTGGCCTCGCCGAGGCCGTCGAGCGCGGCCGCCACAGCCGGATAGTCGTCGCGGAACCTCACGTAGATGCCGGGCAGATGGTCGTCGGCCATGATGTGCCTCCCTGGTCTGATGTCCGTACGGCGGGACGCCGGGCGGTGTCTCGCCCCGGTCATTTCACGCCGGCGCCGAGACGAAACGAGCAGCGACTCAGCCGAGGTCCCGCCGCCAGTCCCATTCCGGTGCGATGACGTCGGTACCCTCCGTGTCTTCGATCTCGCGGCGCCAGGCGACGCGTTTGCCGACCCTGGCGCGGAGTCTCCAGCCCACGGGCTTCTCCTTGGCCGCGATCGCCTCGCGAAGCGCGGCCAGACGGCCGCAGACGCGCGCCGTCTCTTCCTCGTCCAGGTCGTAATCGTCGACCATCGCAAGGACGACGTCGATGTTGGTGAGCACGTCCTGATACAGCCCCCAGTCGTCGGCGCACATCTCCGCCACGTAGGGCAGGCAGATCGAGGTCTCGTCGTCGACATCCCGCACGGGGACGTCCTTGAGGAGGGCGATCACGTCGTGAGCGTCCTTCGCGTTGATCCGCCCGATCTGCAGCTTGCCGATGAACGCGTCGGCTGGCGAGATCGCGTAGTCGTCGATGAGGAGGCGCTCGCGCACATCGAGGTCGTGATCCATGCGCATCACGTCCAGGAAGACGTCGACGTGATCGACGAGGGGCGCCGGGGCGCCGCCCCGCGGCCCGCCGGCGCCGATGCGATAGGCCTCGCCGGCGTCCCGCAGGACCTCCGTCTTCACGTACTGGAGCTGACCGGCGCCGGTCGCCTCGGTCACCAGGCGGTTCTCCGCGTAGCCGAGCCGCGTGAACACCTCGTGCAGCTCCCGGTTCTGGACCGAGAGGCCGACAAGATCGATGTCGGAGTACTCGCGGTCCATGAAGCCGAGGTCGGTGCAGTAGCGGCGCACGGCCAGGCCGCCCATGAGGCGCACCTGCACGCCGTAGCGGCGCGCCTCGTCGATGAGGTTCATGGCCTCCGCCATCTGCAGGTGAGCGGGCCGCTCCGGCGGCCCTTCCAGATCGGTGCCCGTCTTCAGCGGCGCGCCCTGGGACTTCTCCGCGGAGGTGACCCGAAGGCCTTCGAGCGGCTCCTGGATGGCGTCGAGGATCGGCCGCGCGATGTAGGCGCGCGGCCAGCGACGCGCGGCGAGCTCCTCGAGCATCCCCCACTCCTGCAGCTCGCGGACCGCGTTGCGCGCCGTCGCGTTGCTCACCCCGAGGGCCTGTTGCGCCTCGGGTACGGTCACGAACGGCGTGCGGAACAGGTCGTCGACCAGACGCCGGGCGTTGCCCGATACCTTCCAGCGGTACTGCTCGCGCAGCGCCATGAGCGCGCGCGCCTGCTCGGAGGCGCGCTCCGCCGACTCTCTGACGGCATCGGCGAAGAAGAGCAGCCACGGCTCCCAGGCGCCGTCGGTGCGCACGGCCTGCAGCAGGCCGTAGTACTCGTCGCGGTGCGCCTCGATGTACGCCGAAGGATACAGCAGGGGATGCGAGAGCCGGCCGCGCTCGATGAGGAACAGCGTGATGAGCAGGCGCCCAAGGCGGCCGTTGCCTTCGAGGAAGGGGTGGATGGCCTCGAACTGCTCGTGCATGAGGGCGCACTGCACGAGCGGGGGCAGACCGGTGCTCTGCGCCAGAAAGCGGTCCCACTCCGACAGCGCGGCGTGCATCTCGGGCACCGGCGGCGGCACGTAGACGGCGGTCCCGATGGTCGATCCGGGCGGCCCGATCCAGCTCTGGCCGCTGCGGAACTCGCCCGGCGTCCAGCCGACGCCGCGCACGCCCCGGAGCAGCCGTTCGTGCAGCTCGAGCACGAGCTGCGAGGAGAGCGGCCGCTCCGCCAGCCGCTCCACGCCGTACTGGAGCGCGGCGACGTAGTTGCGCACCTCGCGCAGGCTCTCCCGCAGCTCGAGGTCCGGCGCCGCCGCGACCTCGTCGAAGAGCAGATCGACCAGCGTCGCCGGCGTACCCTCGATGCGCGACGAGAGAACGGCCTCCTGGCGCAGGAAGGGCGCCACGAGGATCTGCGGGTCGCGCCGCGCGCCGGCCAGGCCGGACAGCTCGCCGAGCGCGGCGTCGGCGGCGGAGAGGCGCTCGGCGAGCTCAGCCGTGAACGTCAGCAGCGGGGGCAGCGGCGCCGGCATGAAAGCCGGGTAGCCGCCCTCGGTGGTCACCAGATGACCGCTCGCGGGAGCGCGGAACGAGGCGGCGTCCACGGCTCCGTCAGTCCTTGAGGTGACGGTCGAACCACTCGAGCACGATCTCGAAGCGCTGGACACGGTGTTGCGGGCTGCCCGAGCGCGTGAGCTCGTGCGACTCGGAGGGGAAGCGCACGAGCTCGACCGGTCGCTTGAGCAGGCGCAACGTCACGAAGAGGTGCTCCGCCTGCTCCACCGGGCAGCGCAGGTCGTCCTCGGAGTGCAAAATCAGAAGCGGCGTGTGGATGTTCTCGGCGTAGGTGCTCGGCGACACCTTGAGGTAGGTCTCCACGTCCTCGAAGAGAAAGGCGCCGAGGTAGCCCTTGAAGTCCCAGCCGAAGTCGCTGGAGCCCCACTGCGAGTCGAAGTTGTTCACCGCGCGCTCCGACACCGCCGCCTTGAAGCGGTCGGTATGGCCGACGATCCACGAGGTCAGATAGCCGCCGTACGACCCTCCGATCACGCCCAGCCGGTCGCCGTCGACGAAGTCGTAGCGACGCACGGCCTCCTCGGCCACGGCCATGCAGTCCTCGTAGTCCACGGAGCCCCAGCCCGGACCGTCCTCGCCCGGCCCTCTGATCGCCCGCGCCCAGGCCTCCGTGGAGCCGGAGGAACCGCGCGGGTTGGAGAAGACGACGGCGTAGCCGGCGCCGCAGTACACCTGGAACTCGTCGAAGAAGCTCAGGTCGTACTGCCCGTACGGGCCGCCGTGGATGGTGAGCAGCAGCGGGTACTTCCTGCCCGGCTCGAAGCCGGCGGGCCGCATGATCCAGGCGTCGACCTCGCTGCCGTCGGCCGAGACGGCGGTGAAGCGCGTGGCCGGCATCAGCTCGCGACCCGCGGCGAAGGCGTCGCCCACACCCGTGAGCCGGCGCCCGACGGCCTCAGGATCGCCCGCGGCGAGCGCGGACCCGCCGTCGTAGAGCTCGCTCAGCTGCGTCGGGTCGCCGGCCGCGAACACGAGGCGGCCGGCGACCACGTCGAGCCCCGTGACGACGCGCTCGCCGCCGACGACGAGCCGTGGCTCGCTGGCGCCGTCCACGGCGACGCGGTAGATGTGCGTGCAGCCGTGGTCCTCCACCACGAACACCACATCGCGGCCGTCCCACAGCGGTTCGCGCAGCGACGGGTACGTCGTGCAGTTGCGGTCGAGCGTCGCCGTGAGCGAGCGCATCTCCCCGCCGGCGGCGTCCACGATCGCGATCGTCGTGTGTCTCGGGTCGTCGAAGACGCCGTCGGAGCGCTCGACGGCGAGCTGCGCGCCGTCCGGCGACCAGGAGACGCCGCCGATGCTGCCGCCGCCCTGCGTGAGCCGCCGCGGCTCGCCGCCGCCTGCGGCGACCAGGTAGACGTCGCTCACCATCTCGAGATCCCAGTCGGGATGGCGGGCCGAGACGAAGGCGATGGTCGAACCGTCCGGCGACCAGGACGGCGAGCGGTCCTCGTAGTCGCCGTCCGTGAGCTGGACCGGCTCGCTCGATCCATCGGACGGCACGACGAAGAGGTGCTGCGGCCGGTCGACGGTCCACCCTACGCTGTCGAGCTTGTACTGCAGCCGCGTCAGGCGACGCGGCCGGCGCTTCTTGTCGTCCTCCTCCTCGTAGGCCGCGTCGCGGACCCGGGCGACGAAGGCGATGCGCGCACCGTCGGGTGACCAGACCGCCTGCGTCACGTCCTCCTTGAGGCTCGTGAGCTTGCGCGGCTCACCCCCGGCTACCGGCATGACGTACAGCTGGGAGGCCTTGCCGGTGCGGTTGGAGGTGAACGCGAGCCGCGTGCCGTCCGGCGACCAGCGCGGGTCGGCGTCGGCCTTCTCACCGCTGGTGAACCGCCGCGGCGGGGTCGACCCGTCGGCCGCTCCGAGCCAGATCGCCGCACGGTACTCGTTGGCCTCTTCGTCGACCGCGCCGACCACGTAGGCTACCGTCGACGCATCGGGTGAGAGCCGTGGATCCGCCACCCCGGTGAGTCCGTAGACGTCTTGCGGGACCATACCCGTCATGTGCGCTCGCCTCCTACCCCAGATCGCGCCGGTACTCCCACTCGGGTGCGATGACCTGCGTGCCCTCGGTGTCCTCGACCTCGCGGCGCCACGCCACGCGTTCACCGACCGTGGCCCGTAGACGCCAGCGGATGCTCTTGCTGGCGTTCGCCAGCGACTCCTTGATCGCCGCGAGCCGCGCGTAGACGCGGTCCTGCTGCGCCTCCGTGAGACCGTAATCGTCGACCATCGCCAGCGCGATGTCGAGGTTGGTGGTGATATCCCGGTACAGCCCCCAGTCGCCGGAGCACACCTCCGCGATATAGAGGAGGTCGATGGAGGCGTCGTCGTCGATGTCGCGCAGCGGCACGTCCTTGACCAGAGCGATGACGTCGTGCACGTCCTTCTGGTTGATCTTGCCGATCTGCATCTTGGCGATGAAGGCGTCGGCCGGCGAGATCGCATAGTCGTCGATCTCCAGCCGGTCCTGCACGTCGAGATCGTGGTCCATGCGCATCACGTCGAGGAAGATGTCGATGTGGTCGACGAGCGGCGGCTCGTACGTGCTGCTCACGCCGTCGGCCGCCGCCGCCTCCGCCTCCGCCTTGATACCCTCGAGCGCTTCTCGCTTGATGTACTGCAGCTGACCCGCGTCGGTCGCCTGCGTGACGTAGCGGTTCTCAGCGTAGCCGAGCTCGTCGAAGACCGCGTGGATGTCGTTCTTCTGCTCCGAGCGCCCGACGTAGTCGATGTCGGAGTATTCGCGGTCCATGAAATCGAGATCGGTGCAGTAGCGGCGGATCGCGAGCCCGCCGGTAAGACGGAGCTGCACGCCCCTCGCCCGGGCCGCGTCGATGGTATCCATGGCCTCGGCCATGAGGCGGTCGGCCCGACGTGGCGGCTGTTGCTGCTGCTCGGCCTCGGACTTCACGGCCTCGCCCGGCTCGGCCGTACCCGGCCCCCTGCGCAGGTCCTCCAGCGGATGCAGCACCGCATCGAGGATGTGCTGGGCGAGGTACACACGTGGCCAGCGCTTCTCGGCCCACTCCGCCAGGAGCCCTTTGGCCTCCAGCGCGCGGACGGCGCTGCGCGCGGTGGGGTTCGCGACGTCCAGCACCCGCTGCGCCTCCGGCACGGTCATGCACGGCGTGCGGAAGAGCTCATCGGCCAACCGCAGGGAGTGTCCCCTGACCTTCTCGCGGTCGCGCTCGTAGTGCCGGATCAGCGCGCGCGCCTGTCGGGTCGCGCGCTCGGCCGTCTCCTGCACGCCCACGGCGAAGAAGGTGAGCCAGGGCGCCCATTCGTTGTGCGTGCGCACCCGCTGCAGCAAGGCGTAGTACTCGTCGCGGTGGCCTTCGAGGAACGCGGACAGATAGAGCAGCGGCCGGGTGAGCCGCTGCCGCTCGATGAGGAACAGGGTGATCAGCAGCCGGCCGAGACGCCCGTTGCCGCCGACGAAGGGATGGATGGACTCGAACTGCGCGTGGAGCATCGCGCACTGGATGAGGTCGGGAATCCGGCCGCGTGTCTGCAGGAACTCCTCGAACGCGTCCAGCGCCTTCGGCAGCTCGTCGACCGGCACGGGGACGTAGGCGGCCGTCGCCAGCGCGGCGCCCGGCGGCCCGAGCCAGTTCTGCGAGGTGCGGAACTC
>CAZJGT010000011.1:2625-8031 GCA_964545565.1 uncultured Thermoleophilia bacterium | reverse complement strand
GGCGGAACTCGCCGGGCGTGCGCGATCCGCCGACCTCGCCGCGCAGGAGCCGCTCATGAAGGGCCTTGATGAACTCGAGCGAGAGAGGCTCCTCGCGCAGCAACTCGACCCCGAAGCGCAGCGTCGAGATGCAGCTGCGCACCTCTCGAAGGTGCTCGCGCGGCACGCTCGGCCCCACGGCGCCCACCTGGTCGAGATAGAGGTCGGAGAGGCTCACCTCAGCGCCCTCGATGCGCGAGGAGCACAGCGCCTCCTGGCGCTTGAAGGAGGCATCGAGGAGTTCGGGGGCCGGCAGCTCGCCGCCGACGCCGGAGAGCTCACCGAGCGCGGCGTCGGCGCGCGAGAGCGCGAGCACCAGGTTCTTGGTGTAGGTGAAGCGCGGTGGGAGCGGCGCCGGCACGAAGGCGGCATAGCCTTCCGGGGTGGTGACTATCCTCCCGGCGCCGGGGGCGTGGAACTCACTGGGGTCCATGCTGCCCGCCTCGCTTTCTCGTCGAGGTGCTGTTCTTCAGGCTTTTGCAAGCAATCTCGCGTAATACTTGCAAATCGGCGGAACACGTGCAAGGCCTGATCAAGGCGGACTCATGCCTGCGCGTGGCCGGGTCAGGCGGCGAGCAGGCGTTCCGCCTGAGCCGCGCCGCCGGCATCGTCCTCGTGCTTGAACAGCAAGAAGACGTCGCGGCCGTCGCGGACCGACTCACGAGAACGCTGCCGCAAGCGGGCCAGCGCCGCGTCGTCGTACTCCTGTCTGCGCAACCTGCGGTACGCGAAGTCCGCTGTGCTGACCTCCGGAGTCTGCAGCTTCTCCGACTCGGACAGGCACAGCGCCGCGTTGTACCGGCGCAGCAACGCATACGTCGCTTCGTCGAACCACGAGGCATGCCGGAACTCGAAGGCGAAACGCACGTCGCCCGGCAGAAGCTCAAGGAAGCGTTCGAGACGCGCAGGGTCCAGCTTGAGGTTGGGCGGGAGCTGCACCAGCACCGGGCCGAGGCGGCCCGCGTCCTTGAGGGGGCGCAGCGTCCCGAGGAAGTACTCGACCGGCTCCCGCGCCTCCGCCTTGAGCCGGTACTTGTGCGTGATCGACTGGTGCGCCTTGACGGCGAAGACGAAGCCGGGCGGCGTGGCCGCGATCCAGCTCCGCAGGGACTTCGCCGAGGGCATGCGGCGGAACGTGTAGTTGATCTCGACGCAGTTGAGCCGGCCGGCGTAGTACTCGAGGAACCGCGCGGCCGGCAGCTTCTCGGGGTAGAAGGCCGGCTTCCATGCCGGGTAGGCGAAGCCCGATGTCCCGGCGTAGAGCGTAGCCACGTCGCACCTCCTCTGCTCGGAACCTGTCGGCGGGCGGCGCGCGGAGGAGGGGAGCCGCGCCGCCGCCCGTCCTTGATATGGCGTTCCCGCTCCGTCCGACGGCCACACGGGTTGGGCGTCGGGGGAGCGGGAATGCAAGCAGAGAGAACGCCAAGGTGAGCCCCGGACGAACAAGAGACGAGGAGTCCTGCGATGAGTGCCTTCCTACCCCACGAGGCGGACCACCGGCCCGACCTCGACGCCGTACGCGATCTGGCCCGGCAGCTTCGCGCCGACAGCATCCGCAGCACGTCCGCGGCCGGATCCGGCCATCCGACGTCGAGCCTGTCGGCCGCAGACCTGATGGCCACCCTCTTCGCCCGACACCTGCACTACGACTGGGAGCGGCCGGAACGTCCCGACAACGACCACCTGATCTTCTCCAAGGGTCACGCGTCACCGCTGCTGTATTCCCTCTACAAGGCGGTCGGCGTGATCGACGACGACGAGCTCGTGGGCACCTATCGCCGGGCCGGATCGCGGCTGCAGGGGCACCCCACGCCTGCCCTGCCCTGGGTCGACGTGGCCACCGGCTCGCTCGGTCAGGGCCTGCCCGCCGGAGTCGGGATGGCGCTGGCCGGCGAGCGCCTCGACGACCTCGACTACCGAGTCTGGGTCCTGAGCGGGGACGGCGAGCTGGCAGAGGGCTCGATGTGGGAGGCCCTGGACAAGGCCGCCCTTTACGGACTCGCCGGCCTCACGCTCATCGTCGACGTCAACCGGCTCGGCCAACAGGGTCCCACGGAGCTCGAGTGGGATCTCGAGGCTTACCGGCAGCGGTTCGAGGCGTTCGGCTGGCGCGCGATCCTCATCGACGGGCACGACCTGCAACAGATCGACGACGCCTACGAGTCGGCCGAGCGCTCACAGGCGCCTACGGTCATCCTCGCGCGCACGCTCAAAGGCAAGGGCGTCCCGGCCGTCGAGGACAAGAACGGATGGCACGGAAAACCCTTGCCCGCCGATGTGGCCGAGGCGGCCGTGCGCGAGCTCGGCGGCGTACGCGACCTGAGGGTGGCGACGCCGCCGCGGGACGCGCAGCCCGACGTCTCCGGCGGCCGTGAGACCGTCACGGTCGAACTTCCGCGCTACGAGATGGGCGCCAAGGTCGCGACGCGCGCCGCCTTCGGCGACGCGCTCGCCGCGCTCGGCGCCCGGCCCGAGGTCGTGGTGATCGACGGTGAGGTGGGCAACTCGACGTTCACCGAGAAGTTCAAGGCCGCCCACCCGGGGCGGTTCTTCCAGATGTACATCGCGGAAGGGCAGATGATCGGCACCGCCGTCGGCATGAGCGTGCGCGGCTACGTGCCGTACGCGGCCACCTTCGCCGCCTTCCTCAGCCGCGCCTACGACTTCGTGCGCATGGCCGCCGTCTCCAGGGCGGACATCCGTCTGTGCGGCTCGCACGCGGGCGTGGAGATCGGCCAGGACGGGCCGTCGCAGATGGGCCTCGAAGACCTCGCCGCCATGCGCGCCGTGCACGGCTCGACGGTGCTCTACCCCAGCGACGCCACCTCGGCCGCGGCGCTCACCGCCGCGATGGCCGACATCACGGGCGTGAGCTACCTGCGCACCACGCGCGGAGCGTATCCGGTGCTGTACGCCGCCGACGAGGGGTTTCCGGTCGGCGGCTCCAAGACCCTGCGCTCGTCCGTCGACGACCGCGTGCTTCTCGCCGGCGCCGGGGTGACCGTGCACGCCTGCCTCGAAGCTGCGGAGCGGCTGGGCGGGCAGGGTGTGGCGGCGCGCGTGATCGACCTCTACTCGGTGAAGCCTCTCGACGCCGAGGGCCTGGCCGCTGCTGCACAAGCCTCCGGTCGGCGCCTCGTGGTGGTCGAGGACCACTACCCGGAGGGCGGCGTCGGCGAAGCCGTGCTCGCCGCCCTCGCCGGGACCGGCGAGCACTTCAGGGTGGAGCACCTGGCCGTCCGAGGTATGCCCGGCTCGGCCACGCCGGCCGAGCTCATGAAGGCCGCGGGGATCTCCGCCGAGGACGTCGAGGCGGCGGCACTGCGCCTGCTCGACCGCTGATCACGGTGCCGCCGACGGCACGACGCCCCAAGCCGGCGCGATGAGCCGCGGCGACCTCCCGGTCAGCCACGCGGTCCGCCGCGGCGCCTCCGGCCGATCGGCCGCGGCGCCTCCGGCTGATCGGCCACGGCGCCTCCTGATCAGCCGCGGCGCCTCCGGGCTTGACGGCGGGGGCGCTGGGTTCCCGGCGGCCGGGCCTTGTCCCACTCGCCGGGGTGCCCATGGCCGCGCTCCTGCTGATGGTCGAACAGGTCGCTGCGCCGGCTGAAAGGTTCGCCGCAGGTGAGGCAGCGGAATGTGATCGGGGTGCCCAGACGCGCCTCGCCGCAGTCGTCGTGCAGCAGGCACATGTGATTGTCGAGGTCCCGCTGCGACTTGAGCTCTGCGCTGCACACCGTGCAGGTGAAGGTCTTGGGTTTGGTGAGTGCGGGCATCAGGCCTCCTCTCAACGACAGGCCGCGCCGACCGACCGGCTGTCAGCACCGACCGGTCGGGGGACGCGGCTTGACCGTGGACCCATATATTCCCCAAGATGGCGGATCCGGCACCCGTGGAAGGTGACGCCTCGAGGAAGAGGTGGCTCGCTCGATGCACGGCGGAGTGAGGATGATGAGGCCCGCTGCGCTCACAGCGGTCTGCACGGTGACCGGAGCGGGGGCCTTCGCAGAGATCGGCGCAGCCCTCACGCCCCGTCCGGAGGCGCCGCTTTCGCTCGCGCCCGCAGGTAGCGCACGGCGCTGAGCGCGGCGACCTGCCCCTCGCCGACGGCCTTGGCCGTCTGGTACGGCTCTCCCGTGCAGTCCCCCGCCGCGAACACGCCGGGCACGGCGGTCTCCATGCGCCTGCCGACGGTCACGTGGCGGCCGTCGGATTCCAGTCCCTCGAGAAGGGTCCGCGGAGAGACGCTGTTCTTGTAGACGAACACCGCATCGACCTCAAGCTCCTCGTCGGGCAGTGACACCTTCATGTGGCCGTCCGCCCGGGTCAGCCGGGACGGCCGCACTCTGGGCAGCACGCGCACGCCGTGCGGGAGGCTGGGGTCGCCCGAGTACAGCGGCACATACGTGACGTCGGCGCCGAAGTCCTCGGCGAGCGCCGACGCTTCCTCCTCGCCCTCGCGAGCGTAGCTGATGAAGGCCGCCCGGCGCCCGGCGAACAACCGGCCGTCGCAGGTCACACAGTAGCTCACTCCCTGGCCCACGAGCTCTTCTTCACCCTCGATCTCTGCCTCGCGGTAGACGCCCGAGGCCAGCACCACGGCGCCGGCGTGGTAGAGCTCCCGCTCGGTGAACACCACGAACTCGCCGTCGCCGGCGATGATCTTCGAGACCTTCTCTCCGACCACGGGCACGTCGAACTCGCGGAGGTGGCGTTCGAACGCGGCCGCGAGCTCCTCTCCAGTCACGGACGTGAAGCCGGGGTAGTTGGCGATCGACGACGCCGTGCGCATGCGTCCGAACGGCACCGGCCCACCCATCAGGGCGACGCTGCGTTTGCGGTTGGCCACGTTGATGGCGGCCGAGATCCCCGCCGGCCCCGCACCGACGACGATGACGTCGTACGCCGACGAGGTTGCTGCAGGCTCACCCATGGAGTCCCTTCTTCCCGTGGTCCGAGCCTCGCCGGTCGAAGCTCACTCCATCGAGAGGTACCCCCCGGCGGCATCCCTGCAAACTGGCAGGGCGAGGAGCGGATGCAGGCTCCTGGTGAGCGTACGGCCCGACTCGTCCACGAACCGGCCGGGTTCATATCTCACCGCACGACGAAGCGCGCACTGCCTATCCGCTGCTGCTTCTGGCCGTCCGGAAGCGTAGCGTAGATGAAGTAGCGGTAGGTCCCCTTCTTGAGATGGCAGTGGGGGATCGTGTAGTTGTGCACGCGGTTGAGCAGCGACCGCGAGAAGGTCCTCGAGAGACGCGACCGGCCATGGGAATCGCGGATCTTGAGGACCACCCGCGCCCGGCGGTAGGGTCAAGACCCTGGGGCCGGCAGTCGATCCGCGGCTCGAGCCGGAGCGATCCACTC
>CAZJGT010000011.1:0-2525 GCA_964545565.1 uncultured Thermoleophilia bacterium | reverse complement strand
GTCAAGACCCTGGGGCCGGCAGTCGATCCGCGGCTCGAGCCGGAGCGATCCACTCCGCCGGACGCCCGCGAGCCTCCCGCACTGTAGAGTAAGCTCAACGAGTCGCGGCAGGTCGGAAGCGGCCGGGAAAGGGAGTGAGCCCATGAAACGCAATCTCCAGGCGGGCGTGCAGCGCAACGCCGGCGTTCGTTTTGAGGTCTTGAGCGAAGCGGATCTCGACGACATCCATCGCGGCACCCTGGAAGTGCTCGAGCACACCGGTCTGTTCGTGGAGAGCGACGACGCGCTCAACGTCTTCGCCGACGGCGGCTGCCGGGTGGACCGCGAGACCAAGACGGTGAAGATCCCGCCGCACATCGTCGAGGACGCGATCCGCTGGTCGCCGACCAGCGTGCGGCTCTGCGGTCGTGTGCCGGAGAACGACGTCATGCTCGAAGGAGGCCGCGTCGGCTTCACCAACTTCAGCGCCGGCATCATGGTGCTCGACCCGCGCACGGACGAGCACCGCCAGTCCAGCGGGCAGGACGTCGCCGACCTGGCGCGCATGACCGACTACCTCAGCGAGATCGACACGTACGAGCATTCCGTCGAGAGCCGCGACGCCTCACAGGACACGCTGGCGGTCCGCGACGCGGCCATCGGTCTCGCCAACACGACCAAGTGCGTCGGCACAGGGGCTCTCTCGATGGACGACGTCGAGGCCATCGTGCGCATGGGCGCCGCCGTGGCGGGCGGCGAGGATAAGCTCCGGGAGAGGCCGCTCGTCTACTTCTGCGAGTGCCCCGTCAGCCCGTTGAAGCTCACTCGTGACGCGGCCGAGGTGATCATGGGAGCCGCCCGGCACGGCATCCCGAACACCGTCATCTCCATGGCGATGTCCGGCGCGACCTCCCCGGTCGGCCTTGCCGGCACGCTCGTCACCCACAACTGCGAGGTACTCGCGAGCATCACCCTCGCGCAGCTCACCGAACGCGGGGCGCCCAGCATCTACGGCTCGTCGACGACGACCATGGACCTGCGGCTCGCGACGGCCTCCGTAGGCTCGCCCGAGCTCGGCCTGCTCAGCGCCGGCGTGGCCCAGCTCGCCCGGCGCTACATGCTGCCGAGCTTCGTCGCCGGGTTGTAGGCAGACTCCAAGCTCGGTGACGTGCAGACCGGTCACGAGAAGACGATGACCGCCCTCATGGCAGCGTTGGCAGGGGCCAATCTGATCTACGGGGCGGGAATGACCGAGTCGGGCGTCACCTTCGACTACGCGCAGTACGTGCTCGACAACGAGATCGCGGCCATGGTCAAACGCGCGGTCGGCGGGATCCCAGTCAATGACGAGAACCTGGGCATCGACGACATCCACAAGGTCGGGTCGTTCGGCCACTACCTGGGCCTTTCGTCGACCCGGAAACGCGGTCGCGAGCTCAGCCAGCCGCAGTTCTGGGACCGCCGTGCGCGCGAAGGATGGGAGGCTGCGGGCTCGGTGGACGCCTACTCAGCCGCGAAGGCGGCGGCGAAGCAGATCCTCGAGGAGTACCAGCCGGAGCCGCTCTCCAGCGACGTGGCCGACGAGGTCCAGGCGATCCTGCGCGAGACGGAGGTCGAGCGCGGCGTGGCCTGACGACGTCCTGTGGTCGCCGCGCCGCGAGCGCCTCTCGGCGCACGGGACTGCGAAGCCCCGCTCGTCTCTTCGGGCGTGATGGGCCTCAGCGTGTGCGAGACGGCACCGCCGGTGGCTTCGTCTCGAGCTGGGGGAACGCGGCCACGACCATGTCGACCAGCCGGTCGGGCGCGCGGGTGAGCGCATCCGTTGCCGGAATGCCCAGCTCGAACTCGTACAGGATGATCGCCGCACTCACCTCGGCGTCGGTCATGTCCTCGTGATTGATCGTGAACCCGATCACCTTGGTGTCCGCGAAGGTCTCGATGAGGGCGATCTCGCTCGCCGGCGTCGGCGTCGGCAGGTCGGGGAAGTCGCCCAGCACCTTGCGGGCCGGCGCGTGCTGCAGGATGACGGCGTCAGGGCGTGCCCCGCGCAGGATGAACGTCGACGTCAGATAGGCGGGATGGCTGAGCGCACCCTGCCCTTCGACGACGATCACGTCCGGGCGCTCGGCGTCGAAGGCGGCCACGACGGCGGCCTCCATCTCGCCGGAGCAGAACTGGGACGGGATCGCGTCGAGCGCGACGCCGTAGCGGGCTCCCTGGATGAGCCCTGTCTGCCCCGTGCCGACCAGGACCGTCTTGATCCCACGATCGTTCAGGGCGCGGGTCAGGATCGTCGACGTCGTGCGCTTGCCCACCGCCCCGTCCGTACCGAGTACGGCGATGCGCGGACACGTGACCCCGGCGATGGCGCCGGAGAACAGGCGGAGGTCTTTCTTGTCGCGCGGTCGGCGCACGTCGAGGATCGTCACGTGGTGCGCTGCGGCCGCCGCCGCGAACACAGGATCGTCGCTCAGGAACTCGTGCAGCCCGTTGACGACGCTCATCCCGAGCGCCATCGCCTCCAGGACGACGCCGCGCTCGAACGG
>CAZJGT010000010.1:27672-29932 GCA_964545565.1 uncultured Thermoleophilia bacterium | reverse complement strand
CGTCGCTCGCCTTCGACACCATCTACGCCGAGGGCCAGCGCCGCTACGTCGAGAGCCTCTCGGCCTACGCGCGCCAGTTCCTCGGCCAGATGGACAAGCCCGACGTCGACTCCATCGAGGGACTCTCTCCCGCGATCTCCATCGACCAGAAGACGACCTCGCGCAATCCGCGCTCGACGGTGGGCACCGTCACCGAGATCTACGACTACCTCCGTCTGCTCTACGCGCGCGTCGGCCACCCGCACTGCCCGCAGTGTGGCCGACCTATCTCGGGCCAGAGCGTGCAGCAGATCGTCGACCACATCTGCGAGCTCGAGTCGGGCACGCGGTTCAGCGTCGTCGCCCCCGTCGTGCGTGGGCGCAAGGGCGAACACGGCAAGCTCTTCGAGCAGCTGCGCGCCGACGGCTTCACGCGGGTCGAGGTCGACGGCGTGGTGCGTGAGCTCGAGGAGCAGATCGACCTCGACAAGAAGTTCAAGCACGACATCGCCGTGGTCGTCGACCGTCTGGTGATGAAGGAGGGGCTCCGGCGGCGGCTCACCGACTCCGTCGAGACCGCCGCCGCCCTCGCCGACGGCCTCGTGCACGTGGAGCTCGCCGGCGACGACGCACCCACGCTCACGTTCAGCGAGAAGTTCGCCTGCATCCACTGCGGCGTCTCGCTGCCCGAGATCCAGCCGCGCATCTTCAGCTTCAACAGCCCTCATGGAGCCTGCCCGGCCTGTCACGGCCTCGGCTTCACGCAGGAGATCGATCCGGGTCTCGTCGTCCCCGACGGGTCCATCAGCATCGACCAGGGCGCGCTGCTGCCCTACGGTCAGCTTTCGTTCGGGTGGCTGGAGCAGGCGTTCGAGAGCATCGCCAGGACGTTCGACGTCGACACGAGCGTGCCGTGGGACGACATGCCGGAGCAGCAGCGGGAGCTGTACCTCTCCGGCACCGGCAAGGAGCGCATCCCGCTCAGCTACCGCAACTACCAGGGGCGCATGCGACACTACACGTCCAGCTTCCCCGGTATCGTCAAGCACCTGCAGCGGCGCTTCGCCGAGACCGAGTCGGAGCAGGTGCGCCAGAAGATCGAGGAGTACATGGCCGACAGGCCGTGCCCGGAGTGCAAGGGCGCGCGGCTCAAGCCCACGAGCCTCGCCGTGACCATCGGCGAGCGCAACATCCACGAGTTCACGCTCATGAGCGTGCGCGAGGCGCTCGGTTTTCTCGACCGGCTCGCGCTCAGCGACACCGAGCGCCTCATCGGCGGTCGCGTGATCAAGGAGATCGGCGAGCGTCTGCGCTTTCTGAGCGACGTCGGCGTGGGCTACCTCACGCTGCAGCGCGCCTCGGCGACGCTCTCCGGCGGCGAGGCGCAGCGCATCCGCCTCGCCACCCAGATCGGCTCTGCGCTCGTCGGCGTGCTCTACATCCTCGACGAGCCCAGCATCGGTCTGCACCAGCGCGACAACCGGCGCCTCATCGACACGCTGCTGCGGCTGCGCGACCTCGGCAACACCGTCGTCGTTGTCGAGCACGACGAAGAGACCATGCGCTCGGCCGACCACATCGTCGACATGGGTCCGGGCGCCGGCGAGCACGGCGGCCGGGTGGTCGCCGAGGGCACGCCGGAGGAGGTCACGGCCGACCCGGGGTCGCTGACCGGCGATTTCCTCGCCGGTCGCCGGCGCATCGAACTGCCCGGACAACGGCGCCTGCCGCTGCAGTGGTTCACGGTGCGCGACGCGCGCATGCACAACCTGCGCGGCATCGACGTCTCGTTCCCGGTCGGCGCCTTCACCTGCGTCACCGGCGTCTCCGGCTCGGGCAAGTCCACGCTGGTCAACGAGATCCTGTACAAGGGCATGGCGGCGCGCCTCAACCGGGGCACCAAGCTGCGCGCCGGCCGGCACGGAGGCATCGACGGCGCCCGGCTTCTCGACAAGGTCATCGACATCGACCAGTCGCCTATCGGCCGCACGCCGCGCAGCAATCCCGCCACCTACACCGGTGTGTTCGACCACATCCGCCAGCTGTTCTCCCAGACGCCCGAGAGCAAGCTGCGCGGCTACAAGCCCGGCCGCTTCAGCTTCAACGTCAAGGGCGGCCGCTGCGAGACCTGTCGCGGCGACGGCCAGATCAAGATCGAGATGCACTTCCTGCCCGACGTGTACGTCCCGTGTGAGGCGTGTCAGGGCAAGCGCTACAACCGCGACACGCTCGAGGTCTGGTACAAGGGCAAGAACATCGCCGAGGTGCTCGAGATGAGCGT
>CAZJGT010000010.1:25950-27572 GCA_964545565.1 uncultured Thermoleophilia bacterium | reverse complement strand
GTGGTGGTCATCGAGCACAACCTCGACGTCGTCAAGAGCGCCGACTGGGTCATCGACCTCGGCCCGGAAGGCGGGGAAGAGGGCGGCAGCGTCGTCGCCACCGGCACGCCGGAGGAGCTCGCCGGGCTCGCGGACCTCTCGTACACCGGCGCGTTCCTCGCCCGGGTGCTCGAACCCCGTACCCCGGCCGGCGCCCCGGCCCCTTGACGCGTGCGTGGTCGTCCGTCATAGATTAGGGAGAGCACATCGCGGCGTTCGGCGAGCGTGTCGGCGCCGCGAGAGGCGAGGTACCCGGGGGGGTGGTACATGCGTGTGGACGCGGCCCAGGCAGGGACGCCTGCGCGCGGGGCGCAGCCTCGCCGCGCGGGCGCTGTGCGCCGTGGCCGTATCGGATCCGTCCATGACAGGAGGTAAGACGGGGGGGTAACGGTGTTCGACTTCGACAAAGCAGTGGTCAACCTGGGGCCGCTCGACTGGCTGATCGTCGCGCTCTATATCGGCGGCATGCTGTTCATCGGCTTCTGGTTCGCCCGCAAGTCCAAGGGGTTCGACGACTACTTCATGGCGGGGCGGAGTCTGACGGCTCCCCTCCTCGTGGGGACGCTGGTCTCCACGTTCTACGGCCTCGATACGTTGTTCGGCACGTCTGAGGTCGCCTTTTACGAGGGCATCTCGGCCTTCTTCGCCTACTCGCTGCCGTACACGGCGTTGTACGTGGTGATGGCCTTCCTCTCGCCGCAGTTCAAGAAGCGCTTTCCCGAGAACGCCACGATGCAGGACATCGCCTTCCAGAAGTACGGCAACAAGGCGGGCACGGTCGTCTCCATCTCGTCGTTCCTCTATTCGACGAACACCATGGAGATGATGGGCATCGGCTTCCTGCTGCATCTGGTGCTGGGGATGCCCTTCTGGATGGGCGTGCTCATCGGCGCCGCGGTGGTGCTGATCTACACACTCACCGGCGGGCTGTGGGCGGTGACCCTCACCGACTTCGTGCAGTTCTTCATCATGCTCGTCACGGTCGGCATCGGTTGCATCATCGCCTGGTACGACCTCGGCGGCTTCTCGAGGATCTTCGACGGGCTCGGACTCTACGCCGGCGAGGATCCGAGCTACTACTTCAGCCCGGGAGCCGGCTACCTCACCACCTGGACGCTGATCGCCTACTCGGTCACGGCGCTGGCCGTGCTCTGCGACCCGGCGTTCTTCCAGCGCATGTTCGCCGCGGCCGGCCCCAAGGAGATCAAGAAGGCGTTCGCCGCCGGCGTGCCCATGTGGCTGTCGTTCGACTGGGCGGTCACCTTCCTCGGCATCTCCGCCGCGGCCGCCATCGGCCTCGGCGTGATCCCCGAGGTCGAGCCCAATCAGGCGCTGTTCGCCATGCTGGGCCAGTACCTGCCGGTGGGCCTGCTCGGACTCGCCTTCGTGGGCATCCTCGCCGCCGCCATGTCCACCTCAGACTCGTACTTCCTCGCTTCGGGCGGCGTCATCGGCTACGACCTCTACAAGGTCGTGCGTCCCCAGTCCACCGGTGCGCAACGGCAGCGCATGGTCAAGATCGGCATCCTCATCTCGGCCGTGCTCTCCATCTCGCTGGCCTTCGTCTTCGAGCGCATCATGAC
>CAZJGT010000010.1:0-25850 GCA_964545565.1 uncultured Thermoleophilia bacterium | reverse complement strand
TCATCTCGGCCGTGCTCTCCATCTCGCTGGCCTTCGTCTTCGAGCGCATCATGACCGTGTGGGTGTTCCAGGCGACGATCATCATCTCCACGGCGCTGATTCCCGTCTACATGGGGACGTTCCTGAAGAAGAAGCCCAAGAAGATCGCCGGTACGCTGGCGGCCACCGTGGGCCTCGTCGCATCGGTCGTGTACTATCTCTGGATCATGATCTTCGGCTACTGGAACGAGGAGATGGCGGTCCAGATGCTCAAGCTCCCGGCCATGCCGCTCATCGATGTGCCCGGGGTCAAGGCGGTCTATCTGTGGACCGAGTACGGCATCCTCATCATCACGCCGGTCGTGCTCGTCGTGTTCCTGCTCGCCAACTGGCTGGGCAAGGAAGTGGAGCCCGACAAGGCCATCGAGACCCACGGGGAGGTGACGCTGTGAACATCATCGTCGCCATGAACGGCTGGGACCTCTCCAATTACATCATGAGCTCCATCGCCATCGTCGGTCCCTGCGTCATCGCGTGGTGGTTCCTCAAGACCGCGACCCAGCGCGTCAAGGACCTCAACGAGGAGTCCAAGAAGGACTAGCCTCCCGTCCAGGGGGAGTCGCGTGTCCGCGGCCCGGGCCGGCGCTCGCCGGCCCGGGCCGCGGGTCGTCGTCGCCTGGACCCGGCGAGCCGCGCCGGCGTCGCGTGCGAGGTCCGGCGGGCCACGGCCGCGGCCTGGGCGCTACAATCACGGTGATGATCGAACCCTCCCCACGTCGCGATCACCTCGTCGCCCTCCGCGCGACCCTCAGGCGTATCCCCAACGAGCCCGGCGTCTACCGGTTCCTTGACGACGTCGGGCGGGTGCTCTACGTGGGCAAGGCCAAGGCGTTGCGCAAGCGCGTGGCCAACTACCTGCGCCCGTCGGCGCAGCCCCACGGGCGCACGGGGGAGATGCTGGCGCAGGCCCGCGACATCGACTGGGTGGTGACGGACTCGGAGTCGGAGGCGCTGCTCCTGGAGGACAACTTCGTCAAGGAGGAGCGCCCGCCGTACAACCTGCGGTTGCGCGACGACAAGAGCTATCCCTCCATCGAGGTGACGCTCAATGAGGAGTGGCCGCGGGTGCGTTTCTTCCGTGGTCGCCGGGTGCCCGGCAACCTCTACTTCGGGCCGTTCTCGAGCGCGCGCAAGGTGCGTGACACGCTCGAGCTCATCGGCCGCATCTTCCCGTACCGCAAGTGCCGCGGGTCCAGGCCCGGACGGCCGAGCGGTTCGCCGTGTCTGCAGTACTTCATCAAGCGCTCGCTGGGCCCCTGCGATGAGCGTTGCACCCGCGAGGAGTACCTGGCCACCGTGAATCAGGCGATCGCCTTCCTGCGCGGGCGTCTCGTCGAGGTGGAGAAGGACATCCAGCGCGAGATGGCGGCCGCCGCGGCCGCTCAGGAGTTCGAGAAGGCCGCGCTTCTGCGCGACCGCCTCGCCGCGGTGCGTCATGTCCATGAGCGCCAGTCCGCCCGGGTCGACGAGCGCGAAGCCTTCGACGTCGTCGGCCTCTCGCTCACGGACCCGGGCGCCAACGTCCAGGTGTTCCGCGTGCGCGACGGCGCGGTGGTCGACCGCCAGTCGTTCTACCTCGAGAACGCCGCCGGTCGCGACCCGGAGGACGTGCTCGAGGAGTTCCTGCTCGAGTTCTACTGGGAGGGATCGGTGATCCCGCCGGAGGTGGTCGCGCCGCTCGAGGACGGCGCCGGTCTGGGCGCCGTGCTCGCCGCGCGGCGCGGCTCCAAGGTGGCCGTGCGCAGCGCCAAGCGCGGCGTCAAGCGGCGCCTGCTCGAACTGGCGCAGCACAACGCGGAGCTCGCAGCGCAGACGGAGGCCGAGCGCATCGCGCAGAAGTCGGCCTCCCGCATCGAGGCGCTCGAACGCTTGCGCGACGGCCTCGCGCTCGACCGGCTGCCCCTGCGCATCGAGTGCTACGACATCTCCAATCTCGGCGAGCAGCATCCGGTGGGCTCGATGGTCGTGTTCGAGGGCGGCGTGCCCAAAAAGGCCCATTACCGCAAGTTCTCCGTGCGCGACGCGGCCGGGCAGGACGACTTCGCGATGATCAACCAGGTGGTGCGACGGCGCTTCGAGCGCCGCGGCGCCGGCGGCGACCACTACGACGAGAGCTTCGCGGCGCTGCCGGACCTCGTGGTCGTGGACGGCGGCAAGGGGCAGCTCTCCGCCGCGGCCGCCGCACTGCGGGACGCCGGCGCGGACGTCCACCTGGTCAGCCTCGCCAAGCAGCGCGAAGAGGTCTTCGTGCCCGGGCGCCGCGATCCGTTGCCGCTGCCCGTCGACGATCCGGGCTCGCGGCTGCTGCAGCGCATCCGCGACGAGGCGCATCGCTTCGCGGTGACGTACCATAGGCAGCGGCGCGACGCCGACCTGCGCCGCTCGTCGGTCTTCGACGAGCTGCCCCAGGTCGGCCCCGTGCGCCGCCGGCGCATCCTGGAGCACTTCGGCAGTCCCGAACGTTTTCTCAGCGCCGGCCGGGACGAGATCGAGCGCGTGCCGGGACTGCCGCGCAAGGTCGCAAGGGAGATCTATGCGCACCTCCACAAGACGGGATGAGACTTACGGGGTCGTGGGGCGCCCCGTTGAGGAGTCCTACCGCTGCGCCTGGGGGGTGGGCCGCCTGGTCCGTCTCGGCGACCTGCCGTTCCGGCTCGACCTGCCGGAGCGGCCCGACCTGCCGGAGCAGGGCGACCGGGAGGGCGCGGGCCGCGGCGCCGGCAGCCGTTGGGTCACGGCGTTGGAGCGTTATTTCGCCGGCGAAGGGGTCACGTTCGACCTCGATGTCGACGCCTACGCGGACGTACACGGCTTCACCGACTTCGAGCGCGACGTGTACCGGGCGCTGACCCGGGTCCCGTACGGTGAGGTCCTGAGCTACCGCGACCTCGCCCGGGAGGCGGGGCGCGCCAACGCCTACCGCGCCGTCGGGTCCGCCATGGCGCGCAACGAGCTCCCGGTGATCCTGCCGTGTCACCGGGTCATCAAGAACGACGGCCGGCTCGGCTTCTACGGTGACGACCCGGCTTGGAAGGAGCGCCTGCTGGCGCTCGAAGGGGTGCGTGTGCGCGGCGGGAGGATCGGATGACCGAGGCGCTGCAATTCGTGATCATCACGGGGCTGTCCGGCGCGGGGAAGTCGCAGGCGATGGACTCCTTCGAGGACGCCGGCTGGTTCTGCGTCGACAACCTGCCGCCTCAACTGGTGCCGACGCTGGTCGACCTCTTTCGGCGGGAGGGCAGCAAGGTCGACCGGGTCGCCGTGGTCAGCGACGTCCGCGGCGGCGAGTACTTCGGCGCCCTCGAGCAGTTGCTCGACGAGCTGCACGAGCGTGGCGTCGAGTACACGCTCGTCTTCCTGGAGGCGTCCAACGAGGCGCTGGTCCGCCGCTTCAAGGAGACGCGCCGCCGCCATCCGCTGGCGGTCGGCGGCCGCGTCGTCGACGGCATCCGCGAGGAGCGCCGGCGTCTTGCCGGCCTCAGGGAACGCGCCCAGCTGATCATCGACACCAGCGACATCTCCATCCACCAGCTCAAGGCGCGCCTCAACCAGGACCTCATCAACCACACGCGGCGCACCAACATCGTGTTCGCCGTGGTGTCGTTCGGCTACAAGTACGGCATCCCCATCGACGCCGACCTGCTCTTCGACGTGCGCTTTCTGCCCAACCCACACTACGATCTGCGGCTGCGTCCTCTCACCGGGCTGGATGCGGAGGTCAGGGATTTCGTCCTCGAGTCGCCCGGCACCGGCGAGTACCTCGAACGCCTGTTCCCCTTGCTCGACTTCCTCTTTCCCCGCTACGCCGCCGAGGGCAAGGCTCACCTCACCATCGGAATCGGCTGTACCGGGGGCCGGCATCGCTCGGTGACCATCGCGGAGCTCATCGGCGCACGCTTCGAGAAGCAGGGCTATTACACGGTCGTGCGTCACCGGGACCTCGCCAGAGACTGATGCGACCATCCCTCGAATGGCTCGTTCCCGGGCTGGGAATCAAGCGATGGGTCGTTCTGGCCTGCGCCGGCGGCGTGCTTCTCGTGTATTCGGCGCTGTTCGCCGTGGGCGTGCTCTGGTCGCCGCAACTCATGCGCGGGCTCGGTATGGGCTGGCTCGACGGGAGACGCGCGGCGGCGTTGCTGCTCTCGATCGACGGGATGGCCGTCGGGGTCTTCGCTCTCGCGTACGGTGTCCGCCGCGTGTGGTGCTTCCGCAAGACCACGCCCGAGACGGCGAGCGAGATCCGCGCGGCGGGGCGGCTGGCGCGGGGGCCGCACGTGGTGGCGGTCGGCGGCGGCACCGGCCTCGCCGCCCTCCTGCGCGGTCTCAAGTCGCACACCAGCAACCTCACCGCCGTCGTGACGATGGCCGATGACGGCGGCAGCTCCGGGCTGCTTCGCCGCGACATGGGCATGCCGCCGCCCGGCGACCTGCGCAACTGCCTGGTCGCCCTGGCCGACGACGAGTCGCTGATGAGCCAGCTCTTCAAGTACCGGTTTCCGGCCGGCGGCGGCCTGCAGGGACACAGTTTCGGCAATCTCTTCATGGCGGCGCTCTCCGAGGTGACGGGCGATTTCGAACACGCCGTGCGTGAGGCCACGCGGGTGCTCAAGGTGCGCGGTCGCGTGTTGCCGTCCACCCTCGACGACGTCGTACTGCACGCGCAGCTCGAGGATGGCGGACTCGTGAGCGGGGAGAGCACCATCACCGCCTGCGAACGCCTGCCGCGGCGCGTCTGGCTGACGCCGGAGGCGCCACGCGGCGTGCCGCAGGCGGTGGCCGCGATCGCCAGGGCGGATCTGGTCGTGCTCGGTCCCGGCAGCCTCTACACGAGCGTCATCCCCAACGCCCTGGTTCCGCAAGTGCGTGAGGCGCTTCGCGATACGCGCGCCTGGGTCGTCTACGTCTGCAACGTCATGACCGAGCCCGGTGAGACGGACGGCTATACGGCGGGCGACCACCTCGACGCGCTCCACCGTCACGGACTCGCCGGCGTCGTCGACGCCGTCCTCGTCAACGAAGCCGCGGTCTCCGACGAGCTGCTCGCCAGCTACGGACGTCTCGGCGCCCGCCCGGTCGTCATCGACGCCGAGCGCCTCATGACGCTCGGCGTCAAGGTCGTCGGCGCGCCGGTCGCCGCCGAGAGCGGCGTCGTCCGGCACGACTCCGAGCGTCTGTCGCAGGCGCTGCTCCGCCTGGTGCGGTAGAGGCCGTGGGCTTCACCCGCGACGTCAAGCTTGAGTTGGGGAAGATCCTGCCCACGGCGGACCACTGCCGCAAGGCGCAGCTCTCGGGGCTGCTCTTCGGCGCCGGGGTGTTCGACATCGGCTCCGGCGGCCACTTCGGTGTGCGCGTCTCCGTCGCCCTGCCGGCGCTGGCGCGTCACCTGCTCGCGCTGCTCAAGCCGCTGGACGTCGATCCTGAACTGCGCACGGTGGACAGCGCCCCGGTCGGGCTGCGCTACGAGGTGCTGCTCGGCGACGAGGGCCGTGATCTGCAGGTACTCAATGAGCTCGGCGTGCTCTCGGACGAGCTCGCCGTGCGGATGACGGCGCCCGCTCGCCTGGTCGAACGCCGTTGCTGCCTCGTCGCCTTCCTGCGTGGACTCTTCCTCGGGTGCGGCTCGATGTCGGCTCCGGGCGCGCCGGTGCACGCCGAGTTCACGGTGGAGGACGCCGGCCTGGCCGAGCAGGCGCAGCGCTTTCTCGGCCGGCTCGGCCTGACCTTCTCCCTCACGGCGCGCGAGCGGAACGTCGCCTGCTACACGAAGAGGGGCCAGACGGCGGCGGACTTGCTCGCCGTGCTGGGCGCCCACGACTCGCGCCTGCGCTGGGAGGAGCACGCCGTGCTCGGCACCGTGCGCGAGAGCGCCAACCGGCTCGCCAACTGCGACGCCGCCAACGCGCGGCGGGCGGGCGCCGCCGGCGCCCGTCAGGCCGCCGCGCTGCGCGCGCTCATGAAGGCGCCGGAGTGGGCCACGCTCCCGGCGGGACTGCGCGCAGTCGCCGAGCTGCGCGTGGAGTACCCGTACCTGAGCCTCCGGGAGCTCGCCGCCGTGGCCGACCCGCCGCTGAGCCGGTCGGCGCTCAACCACCGCCTGCGCCGGCTCGTCGCTCTCGCGGGCGAGGTCGCCGTCTGAGTCACATGGTGCGCGCGGCGCGGATCGTGAGCTCGCCGAGCCGGTAGGTGTAGCTGCCCATCTCGTTGTCGTACCAGCCGAAGACCTTGACATGGGTGAGCGGCACGCGCACCCGCTGTTCGGCGGCCGGCCGGTCCGGGGCGCAGGGCGGCACCCGCAGGTCCATGAAACCGGTGCGCGTGTGGGTCTCGACGCCCTCGATGACGACCGCGGCGTCTTCGCCCAGCATGTCCGCGGAGACGTTCTGCTCGTCCGAGTACTTCAGCAGCCCCTTTGCCTCGCCCTCGGCGGACTCGCGGTAGATGGCGTTGATCGCGTCGCGTTCCACCGAGACGGTGCCGTCCGCGAGCGTCTCGCTCTGGAAGGTGACGTTGAGGATGATCAGGCTGACGCTCTGCGTGGGCACGCGCACGGAGTCGGCCATGAACCCGATGGTCCCGATCTCCGGCATGACCTGTTCGAGCGCCGCAGCGGCGTTGGTCGACGTGAGCACCACGTTGCCGATGGCGCCGCGCGTCTTGCGCAGGTCGGTGGCGCCGGCCTTGGGGACGGAGTCGAGGACCGGTTGTGAGTTCGTCACCGCGTGGATGGTGCTCATGCCCGCGGTGATCATGTCCTTGGTGAGGTCGCGGTCGAGCAGCGGCCTGATCATGTGCGCCAGGGCGGTCGTGGTGCACGAGGCCGCGGACACCAGCGTGTGTCGCGCCGGGTCGAACTCGTAGTCGTTGATGCCGTGGATGAGGATCGCGGCGTCGGGCGGCAGGGGCGCGCCCTTCTGCTTGCTCTTGAAGGGAGAGCTCTGGACGACGACGGCGGCGCCGGCCGCCAGGTGACCGCGGAGGGCGCCGCGGACCGCGTCGGGCTCGGCGTGCGGATCGCGGAACGTCCCGGTGGCGTCGACGACCAGTGCTACGCCGTTGTCGCGCCAGGGGATGTCTTTGGGGTTGCGAGCCTCGCGCAGGACGACGATCTCCTTGCCGTAGGCGCTGATCAGGCCGCGCTCTTCGTCCACGACGCTCATGTCACGGACACCCGAGCGGCCGAACAGGAAGCGGTGGAGCGGCCCGTACGTCGAGTCCTTGGAGAGGTACTGCACCATGGACTCGAGCGAGCTGCCTACGGGGCGCCCGGTGTTGACCACGAAGCGGTCGAAATCGTCGCGTCCGAGATGGTGCCAGAGCGTGAGTTTGCCGATGCGCCCGATGCCGTTGATGCCGAGGGTCCGTTGTGCGCCCATCCCTGCGGTACCTCCTGTCGCGGCACCGGACCTCCCCGTCGCACGGGCCTCACCGGCAGCCGCTCGCGTATACGGTCGCGTCCATCCTACCGCAGGCGGCGCGGAATCAAGGCCGGCCGCGCGGTATCATGGACGCGTGAAGACCCCAGCCGTGCCCTTCGACTCGGACGCCCTGCGCGTCAACCTGGCCACCACGGCGCAGGAGGTGGTCATCCCCGACCGCTACCTGCCGTTGCTGGCGGCGGTCGACGGCCTGCACGGCGTCCGCACCGCCCTCGCGGAGACGCTGGGCGAGTACTTCCACACCTTCCGCAATGCCGACCTTCTGGTGGACGGCTTCCAGACGACGTTGCTGCGCAACTGGTCCTACTTCGAGCGCGCCCCCGACCGGGTCGAGCTCTTCGGCCTGCTCGCCGAGCTGAGCGTCGCACTGCTCGATTCAGGCCTCACTCCCGAGCAGTTCTCCTTGTTGCTCCGCGCCGTGCTCACGTGGTCGGCCGACACACTGGCCGGGCCGCACCCGGACGCCTACGACGAGACGCTCGCAGCGCTCGCCGGGGCGCTGGAGCGGCTGGTCTCCGAGCATGAGGCGGAGTTCCTCGAGCGTGACACGCTGGTGCGCAGCCTCGTCGAGGAGGCGGCCACGCGGCCGGCGCTCGAGCCGGGCTACCGGGCGCTGTACCGGCGCGTGCTCAAGGCCGGCTACCGGCGGGTCGGCGATGCTCTCGACGTCCCCGCCTGGGCGCGCGCGCAGGGAGGCAGCCTCACCGATCCGGACGCCGTCGCCGCGCAGTTCGGGTTTCTCACCGGGCGGCGTATCGCGACGCTGCTGCGGACTCTGGACGCGGCGCCCGACGAGGACCTGCTCGCGGACGCGTTCCCGTTGCTGTCGGAGATCCTCGGTGAGGCCATCGACGCCCTCTTCCGTATCGACAACCTCGAGGACAGGTTCGCCGCCTGCCTCTTCCTCCTCAAGGATCAGGCGCTGGGCTATCGCCAGAAGGAGGTCATGGCCGACCTCCTCGGCGTCGTCAAGCAGATGATGCGTCCCGACCGGCACACCGACGCGGAGCGCATCCTCAACCGCCTCACCGGGTTCTTCCGCGACCGCGACAACGAGTTCCTGCTCACCCGCTTCCAGTGCTACGAGGCCATCGGGGTCGCCATCGGAGAGGCGAGCAACGTGAAGGCCGCCGACAGCCTCATCGAGGACATCCTGTACTGGAAGTTCCAGTACCCCGACATCCGCGGCGCGACGGACGACTGGGAGACGGTGGTCAACCCCTACCATCTGCCCAAGATCCGCTGCTGGATGCGTATCATCGAGTCGAACCCCGCGCTCTTCGAGCGGCTCGCGGCGGCGCTCAACGTGCAGCTGCGCCTCGGCGGCGTCTTCATCGCCGACACCGATCTCTTCCAGCGCGACGTGACGCGCTTCCTGAGCGCCGACATCCGACCCATCTACTTCGTCGCCAAGCAGCTCCTGCGCACGCTGCCGGTGTACTTCAACGAGGTCGGAGCGGAGGGGGAGCTGCGCACGGTCTCCACGCAGATCGACGAGGTGTGCGGGCGGCGGGACACGCTCATGCATTTTCTCCGCAAGCAGGTGCACGCGGAGTCGTCGAACCGCATGGTCGCCTTCAGCCGCGCCGTGCTGCAGTACTGGCTGACGCTCGACCCCGCGGGGCTCGAGCCATACGTGTCGGCCAACACGCTGGACGCGATCCGCGGGGAGCGGCAGTGGGCCGAGGGGCCCCACGGCGTGCTCGCCGCGCTGGCGGAGGAGTCGAGCGGCGACGACGACGAGCTGCTCGACTGGCTTCTGGCGCTTCCACCCGACCGTCTCGAAGAGCGTCTCGGCCTGTCCGCGAACGGAGGCCTGGGGCTGGAGGAGCGCTCCCCGGCCGGCGTCGCCCGTCGCCGGGTCGCGCTCCTCATGCGCACGTACCAGCTCCTGGCGCGCAAGTACTCGTTCGCCGTCGACGACATAGGCTCGGCGGTGGGCCGCGACCTCAAGCTGGACGGCAAGACGCGGCAACGGTTCGAGGCGGCTCTGGCGCGCTGGCAGGCGCGGCCGGCTCCGAAGACCCGCGACGCGCTGCTCGACGCCTCGCTCACTGTGCTCGAGCAGCTCAAGACGATCGTCCTCGGCGCGGCGGCCACCACGGCCACCGAGAACATCTACCAGAAGCGGCACATCGCCGCCGGCATCCCGTCGATCTACGGCAACTACAGCGAACCCAGATTCGACGCCCTGGGGCTCTCGTTCCGCGTCGAGAGCCTCGTCGCCCGCCTGCTCGACGACGTCGTGTCCGAGGGCATCGAACTCTTCGTGACACGCGCGTCCCTGCGCCGCATGGCGACGACGCTGCGGCGCTTCGAGCGCGCGCTCGCCGTGGACGGCGTCGACTCGCGCGCGCTCGGCGCCAACCTGACGATGCTCGAAGCCACCTTCGGCAGCCGCAACTTCACCTTCGGCCAGTACCAGAACGTGTTCCAGTTCCTCGCCCGCAGCGTCACCGAGCTCTCGACCACCTCCGTCCTCAGCCACGAGCAGGTCCTGCACGCGGTCCTCGTCAACGACCCGCGCCAGTGCGAGGCCCGCCGCCTGCCCGTGGACGCCGTCGCGGAGCTGGTGCTGCGCGAGGTGCTCGTGTCCGGCCTCGGGCTGCAGGCGCTCGACCGCTACGTCTCGGCGGCGCTCCGCCAGATCTCGACGCTCAACGGCCGCCTCGACGAGCGCGGGCTCACGCGCATGATGAACTACGACCCGGAGCGGCTCGTCTCTCCCCTCCACAGGGCCAAACGCGGTACCGACGACCAGATGACCCTGGGCTTCAAGGGGCTGGGCCTCAAACAGATGGCCGCCTACGGCCACAAGGTGCCGGAGGGCTTCGTGCTCAGCAACGAGCTCTTCCTCGCGCTGCCGGCGATGTCCTACCAGCCCCTCTACGACGACGTCATCCATCGCGTACGTCTGGCGGTGGCGGCGCTCGAGCGCCAGATCCACCTGCGTCTCGGCGACCCGCGCCGCCTGCTGCTGCTCTCCATCCGGTCGGGGGCGGCGATCTCCATGCCCGGCCTCATGACCACCTTCGTGAACGTCGGCCTCAACGACCGGCTCGCCGAGGCGTTCGCGGCGCGTCCGGAGACGGCCTGGGCGGCCTGGGACAGCTATCGCCGCTTCCTGCAGTCATGGGCGATGTCCTACGGCATCGACCGCGACTTCTTCGACGCCATCATGGCCGAGTACAAGGTGCGCTACGGGGTCGGGCAGAAGGTCGACTTCACGGCCGGGCAGATGAGGGAGATCGCCTTGTCCTACAAGTCGCGCGCCCGCGACCACGGCGTCGTGTTCATCGACGAGCCCTTCGACCAGGTGATCGCCTGCATGCGCAAGGTGCTCGAGTCATGGGACTCGGCGCCGGCGCGTCACTACCGCGAGTACATCGGGGTGGCCGAGGAGTGGGGAACGGCGGTGGTGATGCAGCGCATGGTGTTCGGCAATCTCAGCCGCGAGTCCGGCTCGGGCGTCACCTTCACCAACAACCCGCTCGAGCCGCACAGCCGCCAGGTGCGGCTCTTCGGCGACTTCGCCGTCCGCAGTCAGGGCGAGGACCTCGTCGGCGGCCTCGTCTTCCCGTGGCCGGTCTCGGAGGCGCAGCGCCTCGGGAGCCCCACCTATCGCGGTACCGAGCACTCGCTGGAGCGGGATTTCCCCGCGATCTACCAGGAGCTCCTGATGGTGGCCCGCGATCTCGTCGGCGAACGCGAGTTCGACCCCCAGGAGATCGAGTTCACCTTCGAGTCGCCGGCGGCCTCCGATCTCTACATCCTGCAGAAGCGCTCGGCCGTACAGGAGCAGACGCGCGACGCCGCCTCCTTCGACACGGCGTCGCCGAACTTCGGGCCGCCGGTCGCCGTGGGGATGGGCGTCGCCGGCGGAGCCTACTCCGGTCGCGTCGCCGTCAACGCCGAGCAGATCGACCGCCTGCTGGCGGAAGCGCCGAGCGAGAACATCGTGCTGCTTCGCCCCGACACGGTGCCCGAGGACATCGGCATGATCACGCGCGTCAGCGGCATCCTCACGGCGCGCGGGGGCGCCACCTCGCACGCCGCCGTCACCGCCAAGCGCCTGGGCAAGACGGCGGTCGTCGAATGCGTCGACCTCGAGGTCCGCGAGAAGCTCGGCACCGTGCGTCTCGCCGGCCAGACGGTCGAGGTGGGCGACTGGGTGTCCATCGACGGGCGCACGGGCAACATCTTCCTGGGGCGCATCCCGACGGTCGCACAGCCCGTACCGGCTCCCTCTCGCTGACGCCGGGAGAGAGCGCCGACCTCGAGACCGCGGGGATCGCTGCGTCAATCGCGCAGAAGTGAACAACGTACGCCTTTCTCGGACGTCCGCCTCTGGTAAGCTGTCCGGGTCAAATCAATCGGGAGGAAGCAAATGACCGTGCGTGTCGGTATCAACGGCTTCGGCCGCATCGGACGGCTCGTCATCCGCGCCGCGCAGCGGCAGGGCGCCGACGTCGAGTTCGTCGGCATCAACGACCTGACCGACTCCAAGACCTTGGGCCACCTGTTCAAGTACGACTCGGTCCACGGCGTGTATCCGGGGACCGTGGAGGTGGAAGAGGACGCGCTCGTCATCGACGGCAAGCGCGTCCGCGTCACCGCCGAGACCGACCCCGCCAAGCTCCCCTGGCGTGACCTCGGCGCCGACGTCGTCATCGAGTCCACCGGCCGTTTCACCGAGCGCGCCGCCGCCGCCAAACATCTGGAGGCCGGAGCCAGCAAGGTGATCATCTCGGCGCCGGCCAAGGGCCCCGACGTCACCATCTGCCTCGGCGTCAACGAGGAGATGTACGACAAGGCCGCCCACGACGTGATCAGCAACGCGAGCTGCACCACCAACTGCCTCGCGCCGATGGCCAAGGTGCTCGTCGACAACTTCGGCGTGGAGAAGGGCTTCATGACCACCATCCACGCCTACACCAACGACCAGAAGGTGCTCGACTTCCCGCACAAGGACCTGCGCAGGGCGCGCGCCGCGGCGCTCTCGATCATCCCCACCACCACCGGCGCCGCGCGCGCCGTGGCGTTGGTGATCCCCGATCTCGAGGGCAAGCTCGACGGCTTCGCGCTGCGCGTACCGACGCCGGACGGCTCGGCTACCGACCTCGTCGCCGAACTCAACACGGAGGTCACGGCGGACGAGGTCAACGCGGCCATGAAGGCGGCCGCCGAGTCCGGTCCGATGAAGGGCATCCTCCAGTACCAGGAGGATCCCATCGTCAGCATCGACATCGTCGGCAACAGCCACTCGTCCATCTTCGACCCGGCGCTCACCATGGCCAAGGGCAAGCTGGTCAAGGTCGTGTCCTGGTACGACAACGAGTGGGGCTACTCGTGCCGCCTCGTCGATCTCGTGCAGAAGGTCCTCTGACAGACATACAGCCCGGGAGGCTCGAGACGCCATGAAGCGTTCGCTCACCGACTATCCCCTCGCGGGCAGACGCGTGCTCGTGCGCGTCGACTTCAACGTGCCGCTCGAGGGCGGCCGCGTGGTCGACGAGACGCGCATCCGTGCCGCCCTGCCGACGATCCGGTATCTGCTGAGCCAAGGCTGCGCAGTGGTGCTCATGTCGCACCTCGGGAGGCCCAAGGGCCAGGTGGTGGACGGCCTGCGCATGGCGCCTGTGGCGGCGCGCCTCGCCGAGCTGCTCGGCCGCCCGGTCGCGACCGCGGACGACTGCGTGGGCCCCGCGGCCGCGCAGGCGGCGGCCGCGCTGCGGCCCGGCGACGTGCTGCTGCTCGAGAACCTCCGTTTCCATGCGGAGGAGACCGCCAACGACGATGCCTTCGCCCGTGAGCTCGCCGCGCTCGGCGACGTCTACGTCAACGATGCCTTCGGCACGGCGCATCGGGCGCACGCCTCGACCGAGGGGGTCACCCACTACCTTCCCTCGGTCGCGGGCCTGCTCATGACCAAGGAGCTGGAGATCCTCGGCCGGCTCCTTCGCGATCCGGCACGACCGTTCGTGGTCGTGCTCGGCGGCCTCAAGGTCTCCGACAAGATCAGCCTCATCCGGCACATGCTCACCATCGCCGACACCGTGCTGATCGGCGGCGCCATGGCCAACGCCTTCCTCGCCGCCAAGGGCTACGAGGTGGGAGCGTCAAAGGGCGCCGGCGACGAGGTCACGGTGGCGGGGGAGATCCTCGCCGAGGCGGACGCCGCCCATGGCCGTCTCGTCATCCCCACGGACGTGGTCGCGGCTCGTGCGGCCGAGGGCGGCTCACCGACGAGGGTCAGCCCCGCGGACGGCATCGCCGCGGACGAGATGGCGCTCGACATC
The DNA here is from genome assembly GCA_964545565.1 of uncultured Thermoleophilia bacterium. Classification (GTDB taxonomy): domain Bacteria; phylum Actinomycetota; class Thermoleophilia; order UBA2241; family UBA2241; genus CAIXSE01. The sequence goes on along the minus strand of CAZJGT010000010.1, from coordinate 12,076 downwards.
GGCCCCGAGACGACGGCCGAGTTCGTGCGCCGAGTGCGCGGCGCCGGAACCATCTACTGGAACGGCCCGATGGGCCTGTTCGAGATCGACGAGTTCAGCGCCGGTACGCGCGCCGTCGGCGAGGCCATCGCCGACGGCGTCGCGGTCACCGTCGCCGGCGGCGGCGATACGGTGTCGGCGGTCCGCAAGTTCGGTCTGGACGCCCGCCTCACCCACGTCTCGACGGGCGGCGGAGCATCCATGGAATTCCTGGAGGGCCGGGCGCTGCCCGGCGTGGAGGCGCTCATGGATCGCAGCACGGCTTCGACGACGCCGGGTCGCCGCCCGCTCATGGCGGGCAACTGGAAGATGTACAAGACCCGTGCTGAGACCAAGGCGTTCTTCGCCGCCTTCGTCCCGCAGGTCGCGGGGATCGACGACCGCGACATCCTTCTCTGTCCGTCGGACGTGTGCCTCGAGACGGCTCTCGCGGCGACCGCCGGGAGCAACGTGGCCATCGGCGCCCAGACGATGCACTACGCGGCCGAGGGCGCCTTCACCGGTGAGACGGCGCCCGGTATGCTCGTCGAGCTCGGCGTCCCCTCCGTGATCCTCGGGCACTCCGAGCGGCGCCAGTACTACGCCGAGAACGACGCCGACCTGGCGCGCAAGGTCAGGGCAGCGCTCGACGCGGGTCTGCGGCCCATCCTCTGCTGCGGCGAGACGCTCGAGGAGCGCGAGGGCGGCCAGACGGAGAGCAAGGTCGGCGGCCAGCTCGACGCCGACCTCGCCGACATCGACGCCGCCGAGCTGGCCACGGTCGCCATCGCCTACGAGCCCATCTGGGCCATCGGCACCGGCGTCACGGCGACCCCGGAACAGGCGCAGGAGACGGTGGCCTTCGTGCGCCGGCGCGTGCGTGAGCGCTTCGGCGACGCCGCCGACGGCGTACGCATCCTGTACGGCGGCAGCGTCAAGGCCGCCAACATCGACACCTTGATGGCCCAGCCGGACATCGACGGCGTGCTGGTCGGAGGGGCCAGCCTGAGGCCGGACGAGTTCGCCCGCATCGCGGGCTTCGTGGAGCCCGCGTGACCGATCCGGACGCCGCCGGGCCGACGTTCCGCCCGGTCGTCCTCGTCATCATGGACGGCTGGGGCGCAGCCCCGCCGGGGCCGGGCAATGCCGTGAGTCTCGCAGCGACGCCGGTCTTCGACCGGCTCACGGCGGCGTATCCGCACGGCGTGCTCGACGCCTCCGGCCCGGCGGTGGGACTGCCGCCGGGCCAGATGGGCAACTCCGAGGTGGGGCATCTCAACATCGGCGCCGGCCGCGTCGTGCACCAGGACCTCACGCGCATCAGCCTGGCGATCGAGGACGGCAGCTTCTACGACAACGCCGTCCTGCGCCAGGCCTGCGCCAAAGCCGTGGGGAGGGGCAGCCGGCTCCACCTCATGGGTCTCGTGTCCGGAGGCGGTGTGCACAGCGACATGGGGCACCTCGAGGCGTGTCTCGAGCTGGCCCGTCGGGAGAAGGTCCGCGACGTGGTGGTGCACGCCTTCCTCGACGGCAGGGACACGCCTCCGCGCAGCGCCAAGGGGTACCTCGGCACCATCCAGGCGGCGATGGACCGCCTCGGCGTCGGGCGCTACGGCGTGATCAGCGGCCGCTACTACGCGATGGACCGCGACACGCGCTGGGATCGCGTCAAGCTCGCGTACGACGCGTTGGTGTACGCGGAGGGCTTCTTCGCCGCCGACGCCCAGGCCGCCGTCGACGCGGCCTACGCACGCGGCGAGAACGACGAGTTCGTGCGCCCGACCGTCGTCGCTCCGGAGCACGATGCGCGCGTGCGCGACGGCGACGTCTGCCTCTTCTTCAACTTCCGCCCGGACCGCGCCCGCGAGCTCACGCGCGCCTTCGTCGAGCGGGACTTCGCCCAGTTCGAGCGCGGCGCGCATCCGCCGGCGGTCGACTTCGTCACCATGACGCAGTACAAGAAGGAGTTCCCCACGCCGGTGGCCTTTCCGCCCGAGCACCCCGGACACGTCCTGGCCGATGTCCTCGCCGAACACGGGCTGCGCCAACTGCACATCGCGGAGACCGAGAAGTACGCGCACGTGACCTTCTTCTTCAACGGCGGCGTCGAACGTGAGGTGGAGGGGGAGACCCGTATCCTGGTACCGAGCCCCCGCGACGTGCCCACCTACGACCACAAGCCCCAGATGAGCGCCCCGGGCGTCACCGACGCCCTCGTGGAGCAGCTCGACGCGGACACCTTCGACTTCGTCGTCGTCAACTACGCCAACGCCGACATGGTCGGTCACACCGGCGTGATCCCCGCCGCCGTCGAGGCGGTGGAGACCGTCGACGCCTGTCTCGGGCGGGTGGTCGACGTCGTCGCCCGGCTCGGCGGCGTGTGCCTCGTCACCGCCGACCACGGCAACGCCGACCACATGCTCGAGCCGGACGGCAGCCCCAACACGGCGCACAGCACCAACCTCGTGCCCTTCGTGGCCACGGTGGCGGGCAGGGGCGTGCGCGAGGGCGGCCGCCTCTGCGACCTGGCGCCGACCGTGCTGGCCCTGCTGGGCCTGGAGCAGCCGCCGGAGATGACCGGCCGCGACCTGCTCGCGCCCGCCTCCTGACCCGGCGGCCGCGTCGTGCGGGGCGGCGTCCCGCGTTTGGCGAGCGCCGGGCGAGGTGCAAGAATGATATGCTCGCACGCGTCCACGCCCGCCTCCAAGGGGAGAAGAGACTTGCTCAACGCCATCCTCGTCGCCGTCCAGCTCATCCTCGCGGTCCTGGTGATCGTGCTCATCCTGCTCCACTCCGGCAAGGATGCCGGCATGGCCAGCGTCACCGGCTTCTCGTTCGCCTCGTCGGCGAGCGTCATGGAACGCAACCTCACGCGCTACACGATCATCGTGGGCGTGCTGTTCTTCCTCAACACGTTCGTGTTGGTGTGGAGGCTGGGCTGACGCCGAGGGCGTGCGGCGTGACGCCCGTGCCGGGCGTGTGATGTCACGGGTCCCGGCGAGACTCGTCGTCCTGCTCGCGGTGGCCTTCCTCCTCTGCGTGGGAGCCGCCACGCTCCCGGCGTGCGGGGATCCGTCAGACGGCGATGTGCCCGCCGCGGACGAGGGCACGCCCCAGCCGGGCGGCACCTTCGTGCTCCCTCTCTCCGGCGATCCGCTGTCCGTCGAGCCGCTCGACGTCCAGGACGCTTCCGGCCTGCAGGTCGCGCATCAGGTGTTCGAAGGGCTCACCGAGTGGGCGCTCGACGGGGACGGCAGACTCACGACGCAGCCGCACATCGCGGCGTCGTGGGAGTCCGTGGACGGGCGGACCTGGCTCTTCCACCTCGAGCCCGGCGTCACCTTCCAGGCCCCCGTCGGCCGCGCCGTGACCGCGCAGGACTTCGTCGACTCGTGGACGAGGGTCACGGATCCTGCCAACCAGTCGGTGGTCGCCTCCATCCTCGCTCCTCTCGAAGGCTGTGACGACCACGGCTACCAGACCGACACGGCGCAGGGTCTGACCGGCGTCACGGCGATCGACGACGTGACGCTCCAGGTGACCCTGCGCTACCCGTTCGCCGACTTCCCGGCCACGCTCGGGCATCCCGTCGCCGCGGTGACGCCGGTCGACTACATCGACGAGGTGGGTCAGAAGGCCTTCGCGAAGAAGCCGGTGGGCACCGGGCCCTACGCGGTGGCCTCGTGGCGGCGCGGGCGCTCGGTCCGGCTGGTCAAGAACGCTACCTACTGGGACCAGGAGCACGCCGGCTGGGTGGATGCGGTCGAACTGCCCGTCTTCGACGACGTGGAGTCCATGTGGGCCAGCTTCGAGGAGGGCAAGACCGACTGCTCGCAGGTACCCTCCGATCAGGTCGCGGCCGTGGCCGCACGCCCCGAAGTCGCGGGCGGCGCCTGGACGGCCGCATCGTGGCCGGCGGCGGCCGTGTACCTCGTCGGCATGAACATGGCCGACGCGACCCTCGGCCCCGATCTCGAACTGCGTGAGGCGGTCTCACAGGCGGCGGACGCGCAGGCGGTGGTCGACGAGGTCACTCACGGCGTCGCCCGCGTCGCCGGCGGCTACGTGCCCGAGGGCATCCCGGGCCACAAGTCGGCCCAGAACCCGTATCCCTATGACCCCGAGGCCGCGACGACGCGCCTCGCGGGCCTCGGCGTCGACTCCCCGCTCGACTACTGGCACGACGCCGACGAGGACCAGCGCCGCATCGCGGAGACGCTCGTCGCGGGGTGGGGGCAGGCTGGGCTCACGGTGGCGCCCGACGAGTACGAGTGGGGCACGTTCCTCGACAAGCTCTCCAGGGGCGACGAGGGCAGCGGCAGCCAGCTCTTCCGCGTCGCCTGGATCGCCGACTATCCGGCGATGGACGCCTTCCTCTACCCGCTCTTCGAGTCCGCGCGGTCGCCCACCGGCAGCTACACCTTCTATGCCGACGAGGGCGTGGACGAACTGCTGCAGAAGGCGCGAGAGACCATGGACGCGCAGCAGCGCCAGAACCTGTACGCTCAGGCGGAGAAGCTCATCCTGACCGACATGCCGGCCGTGCCGCTGTACTTCTACCGCTACTTCCGCGTCGCCGACGGACGCGTCCACGGCTTCACCGTCGACCCCATGGGGCTCACCGATGTGCGCTCCCTGTGGGTCGAGTAGGCAGGGATCCTGCAGACGGTTGCATATCGGAGTAAAGTTGACAAGTGAACGCCGGGCACGCCAGAGTGCTCCGCGAAGGACTCCGGGGGGAGTCGCGCTCTGTCAGTCGTCAAGGAGGTCATCGTGAAGACACCCAAGAGAAGGTGGCGCGGTCTGCTCGCCCTGGCCACGGGGCTCGTCGTCGCCGCGCTGGTGCTGGGCGCGTGCGGCAGCGACACGGAAGACGGTACCGGTCCGAGTGCGGAGGGTACGCCCACGCCGGGCGGCACCTACAACTACCCGCTCAGCGCCAACCCGGTCTCCATCGAGCCGCTCAACGCCCAGGAATCCGAGGGTATGCAGGTCGCCCACCAGGTGTTCCAGGGTCTCGCCAAGTACGTGATGAACGAACAGGGCGAGATGGTCGCCGAGCCGGACATCGCCGAGAAGTGGGAGAGCGCCGACTCGCAGACCTGGACCTTCACACTCAAGCAGGGCGTCATGTTCCAGGCGCCCGTGAGCCGCGAGGTCGTGGCGCAGGACTTCGTCGACTCGTGGAACCGGGTCACGGATCCGGCCAACCAGTCGTACGTGTCGTACATCCTCGCGCCCGTCGAGGGCTGCGACGACGGCGGCTACCAGGTCGATCCCAAGCAGGGCCTCACCGGCGTGACGGCGATCGACGACTACACGCTCGAGGTCAAGCTCCGCTACCCGTTCGCCGAGTTCCCGCAGACGCTGGGCCACACCGTGGCGGCCGCGACCCCCGTCGAGTACATCGACAAGGTCGGCGACAAGGCCTACGGCAAGAAGCCCGTCGGCACCGGCCCCTACATGGTCGAGTCGTGGAAGAACAACCAGTCCGTCCAGCTGGTCAAGAACCCGGACTATTGGGACACCGACAACGCCGGCTGGGTCGACAACATCAACATGCCGATCATCCTCGAGTCGTCCACCGAGTGGCTCGAGTTCCAGAAGGGCACCACCGACTACACCAACGTGCCGCCCGGCCAGGTCGCGACGGCCGAGAACAACCCCAAGGTCAAGAGCGGCGAGTGGACGGCCAAGCGCTGGCCGACCCTGGCCCTGTACTTCGTGGGCATGAACATGACCGACGCGACGCTGGGTCAGGACCAGGAGCTGCGCAAGGCCATCGCCATGTCCACGGACTCGCAGAACGTCATCAACATCGTCAACGAGGGCGTGCCGCTGGCGGCCCAGGGCTACGTGCCGGTCGGCATCCCCGGCTACCAGGCCGAGCAGTCTCCGTACGCGTTCGACCCCGAGGGGGCCAAGACCATCGTCGACGGCCTCGGCACCGTCCCCACGCTCAACTACTGGTACAACACCGACGAGGGTCACCAGAAGATCGGTGAGGTGCTGCAGGCCGGTTGGCAGAATGCCGGTATCGACGTCAAGCTGAGCAACTTCGAGTGGGGCACGTTCCTCGACAAGCTGTCCAAGGGCAACAAGGACAGCGGCAGCCAGCTCTTCCGCATGGGCTGGATCGCCGACTACCCGTCCATGGACAACTTCCTGTACCCGCTGTTCCAGTCGGACCAGGCGCGCACGGGCAGCTACACCTTCTACTCCAACACCGACGTCGACGACATGCTGCTGCAGGCTCGCCAGACCATCGACGACCAGCAGCGCTACGACCTCTACCTGCAGGCCGAGAAGCAGATCCTCACGGACATGCCGGCAGTGCCGCTGTACTTCTACCGCGACTTCCGCGTGACCAACAACCGCATCGGCGGTTTCGTCCACAATCCGATGGGCTTCACCGACATGTGGACGGTGTGGGTCAAGGCGGATGCTGCCGAGTAAGACCGCATCGGCGATGACGCGCGCGGTCGTGGGACCCCACGACCGCGCGCGGTCGTCGCGTGCCGGCTCGATGCAGGCGATCGATATGGATACGGTACAGTAAGCGGATGCTGTCCTACGTCGTCAGGCGCCTGTTCCAGCTCGTGATCGTGCTGATCGGCGTCAGCATCATCACCTTCACCATCATGTTCGCCATCCCCGGCGACCCTGCGCGTCAGCTCGCCGGCAAGAACGCCACCCCGGAGCGGGTCGCCCAGATCGCCGAGCAACTCGGCCTCGACCAGCCTGTGTACGTGCAGTACTACCGCTTCGTGAGTCGTCTGCTGCGCGGCGACCTCGGGGAGTCCTACGCGCTCCAGCAGCCGGTGGCGGAGCTCATCAGGGACAACGCCCCCAACACCATCCAGTTGGCGGTCGCGGCGGTGCTGATCGAGCTCCTGGGCATCCCGCTGGGCATCTATTCGGCCCTGCGCCAATACACCTTCTGGGACACCACGCTCACCACCGGTGCGCTCATCATCTGGGGCATCCCCGTGTTCGTGCTCGGTCTCTTCATGCAGTGGTTCTTCTCGCTGAAGCTCCAGGAGTGGTTCGGGATCGACATCTTCCCGCTCACGGGGGCCGGCGACAACGTGCTGTGGATCATCCCGGCCTCGTGGGACAGCTTCATGACGCTGGTCCTCCCGGCCGTGACCCTCGGTCTCATCGAGGTCGCCTACATCTCGTACATGCAGCGCGCCTCGATGCTCGAGGTCATCCGCTCCGACTACATCCGCACGGCCCGCGCCAAAGGGATGTCGGAGCGGGCGGTGGTCCGCCGGCACGCCTTCAAGAACGCCGTCATCCCCGTCATGACGATCGCCGGCATCGACCTGGGCGCGCTCATGGGCGGCGCGATCCTCACCGAGACCGTGTTCTCCCGCCCCGGCATCGGCTTGATGATCTACCAGGCCATCGGCGCCCGCGACCTGCCGGTCGTCGCCGGGGGCGTGCTGTTCGCCACCGTCATCTACGTGTTCGCCAACCTCGCCGTCGACCTCGGCTACGCGTGGGTCGATCCGCGTATCCGCCTTGAGGACTGAGAGCCCGTGAGCGAGCGCGACACCAGCGGCAACACCATCACCACGGATGTCTCGATCAGCACCGTCGGCGAGCGTGACCTGATCGAGGACCAGCTCTCGGGGCAGCGCCCGCTCGGCCTCTGGGCCGACACCTGGCGACGCCTCAAGCGCAACCACCTGGCCGTGGTGGGGATGTGCATCATCATCGTGTTCCTCGCGCTGGGCATGACCCAGGAGGTGGCCAACCTCGTCGGGTTGAACACCGGCGAGTCCGGCACGGGGTACCTGGCTCCCTACAACCCCAACGCCGTGGACTACGAGCTGTCGCCCAACGGTCACGGGTCGCCGCCGTCGTGGTCGCACCCCTTCGGCACCGACTATCTGGGCAGGGACGTCTTCTCGCGGACTCTCGTCGCCACGCGGATCTCGATGCTCGTCGGCGTGATCGCCGTCGCCATCGCGCTGATCATCGGCCTCACTCTGGGCCCGGTGTCCGGCTACTACGGCGGCTGGGTCGACTCGGTGATCATGCGTACCGCCGACGTCTTCTTCGCGTTTCCCTACATCCTGTTCGTGCTGCTCATCATGACCGTCCTCGGTCCCGGACTCTGGAACGTGTTCATCGCCATCGGCATCCTGGGATGGGCCACGTACGCGCGCCTCAACCGCGGGTCGGTGCTCAGCGTCAAGGCCATGGAGTATGTGGAGGCCGCCCGCGCCCAGGGCGCGGGCGATCTGCGCATCATCTTCAGGCACGTGCTGCCCAATACGATGGCGCCGATCTACGTGGCCATCGCGATGGGCGTCGGCGGCGCCATCGTCACCGAGGCCGCCCTCAGCTACCTCGGCATCGGTATCCAGCCGCCCGACGCCTCCTGGGGCAAGATGATCTCCGACTACCTGACCTATCTGCAGGCGGGCAGCTGGTGGATGGTCACCTTCCCGAGCGTCGCGCTCACCGTGACCGTCTTCGGCTTCATCTCGTTCGGTAACGGCCTGCGCGACGCCACCGACCCGAAGCTCAAGGAATAGGTATGGCCGAACGACTCCTCACGGTCGACGGTCTCTCGACCCACTTCTTCACCCACGCCGGCGTTGTCCGGGCGGTGAACGGCGTGAGCTTCACGCTCGACCGCAAGCAGACGCTGGGCATCGTCGGCGAGTCGGGATCCGGCAAGACGGTGGCGGCGCTCTCGCTGATGCGCCTGATCCCCGACCCGCCGGGCAAGATCGTCGAGGGCACGCTCATGCTCGGCGAGCGCGAGCTGCGCACCCTCAGCGACGAGGAGATGCGCCGCGTGCGCGGCAACGACATCGCGATGATCTTCCAGGACCCCATGACGAGCCTGAACCCGGTCGTCAAGGTCGGCGAGCAGATCGCCGAGGCGATCACCCTTCACCAGGACAAGTCCAGGAGCGAGGCGTGGAAGATGGCCACCGAGCTCCTCGCGCGGGTCGGTATCCCCGACGCCGACAAGCGTGTCAAGCAGTACCCCTTCGAGTTCTCCGGCGGGATGCGCCAGCGAGCCATGATCGCCATGGCCATCAGCTGCAACCCAGACATCCTGATCGCCGACGAGCCCACCACGGCGCTCGACGTCACCATCCAGGCGCAGATCATCGACGTCATGGAGGAGATGCAGCAGCGCTACGAGAGCGGCGTGATCCTTATCACCCACGATCTGGGCGTGGTCGCCGAGATCGCCGACAAGGTGATGGTGATGTACGGCGGCCGCACGGTGGAGTACGGCAGCATCGACGAGATCTTCTACAACCCGCACCACCCGTACACGTGGGGGCTGCTCGGCTCGCTGCCGCGACTCGACGAGATCGAGAAGAAGCGACTCACGCCCATCAAGGGTCAACCGCCGGATCTCATCACCCTGCGGAGCGGCTGCCCGTTCGCCGCACGCTGTGCCTACGTGCGCCCCGAGTGTTGGGACCAGTGGCCGGCGCTCGAGATCGTGGCTCCGGAGCACGGCGTGAATTGCTGGATCCCCGAGGCTGAGCGGCACGACCTGCGCGCCGCGCTGTCGCACTTCCAGGAGCGTGTCCCATGAGTCTGCTCGAGGTCACCGGGCTCAAGAAGCACTTCCCGATCAGGACCGGGATCCTCAAGCGCACCACCGGCCAGGTCTATGCGGTCGACGGGGTGAGCTTCTCGGTCGAGAAGGGAGAGACGCTGGGTCTCGTCGGGGAGAGCGGCTGCGGCAAGTCCACCACGGGGCGTGCCGTGCTGCGCCTGATCGCGCCCACCGCCGGCACGATCAGCTTCGAGGGCACGGACGTCATGGCGGCGTCGAGAAGCGAGCTGCAGCGTCTGCGCCGCGACATGCAGATCATCTTCCAGGATCCGTACGCGTCGCTCAATCCGCGCATGCGCGTACGCAACATCGTCGGTGAGTCGCTCAAGATCCACGACATCGGCACCGAGGCGGAGCGCAAGAAGCGCGTCTTTGAGCTCCTCGAGACCGTCGGGCTCAGCGCCGAACACGCCGAGCGCTATCCTCACGAGTTCTCCGGCGGGCAGCGGCAGCGCATCGGCATCGCCCGGGCGCTGGCCTTGCAGCCCAAGCTCATCATCTGCGACGAGCCCGTGAGCGCTCTCGACGTGTCCATCCGCGCCCAGGTGATCAATCTGCTCGAGGACCTGCAGGACGAGTTCGACCTCACCTACGTCTTCATCGCCCACGATCTCTCGGTGGTCAAGCACGCCTCGGACCGCGTCGCCGTGATGTACCTCGGCAAGATCGTCGAGATCTCGGACAGCGCGGTGCTCTACGGCTACCCGCAGCATCCGTACACCGAGGCGCTTCTCTCCGCCGTGCCCATCCCCGATCCCACCACGGAGCGCGCCCGCCGGCGCATCATCCTCGAGGGCGACGTCCCCAGTCCGGCCAACCCTCCCAAGGGGTGCGTCTTCCATCCGCGCTGCCCGCGGGCCCAGGAGATCTGCACCACGGCGATGCCGGCCCTGGCCAACACGGGCGGCGACGCCGGCGAGCGCCACGACGTGGCGTGCTACTTCCCGGCGCGCTTCAGCGGCGGCGAGCGTACGGTGCCGGACGAGCCGTTCGAGGGCGCTGCGGCTCCCACGACCGCCTGAGCGCCGCCACCTGCTGCGGCGCCGCCGAGCGGCCGGCCGCTTGCCGTCGTATCCTGTAAGGCGATGACCGCGCTTGCCCGCATCGCTCCGGTCGCCGCGACGGTGACACTGCTCGTCGTCCTGGTCGCCGCGTGCGCCGGCGGAGGCAGCTCCGACGGCGTCGTCGCCGACGGCGCCGACGTCGTGGCGGCACGTGTCGACGGACGCGAGATCCGCCAGGACGACGTCGATCAGGTACTCGCCGAGCAACGCCTCACCGGCGACGCCGGCGACAGCGAAGCCGCGCTCGAGAGCGCGATCGACCGCGAGCTCGTGCGAGCGGAGGCCGAGCGACTGGGCCTCGCCGCCGCCGAAGCGGAGGTGGAGAGCCGTCTGGCGGCCGTGAGCGAGCAGTTCGGCGGCGACGAGGCTCTCGCCGCCGCCCTTCGGCAGGCGGCCATGAGCGAGGAGCAACTGCGCGAGAGCCTGACGATCGGCGTGCTGCGCGAGGCCGTCCAGGACGCTCGCTTCCCGGGCGTGAGCGCCGGGCGGGAGGCGGCGCGGGACTTCTACGAACGGCGACGCGCCGACCTCTTCACCAGGGCCGGCGCGGTCAAGCTGGGCGCCATCGTCGTGCGCAACGATGGTATCGCCGGCAACGCCATCAGGCGTCTGCGCCGCGGCCGGCCCTTCCGGGAAGTGGCACGGCAGTTCAGCATCGACCCCGAGATCAAGGCGGCCCAGGGGATGCTGGGCTGGACGGACCCGCGCTCGCTGCCGGGCCCTCTGGGCGCGGCCGTCACACGGCTGCCCGTGGGCCGGCTCTCCGCGCCCGTGGCCGGGCCGGGTGGCACCTGGGTCTTCAAGGTCTTCGCTAGCCGCCCTGAGGAGGTGACGCCGTTCGCCCGCGTGCGCAAGGACATCGAGAGCGCGCTCACCGCGCGCCGGCGCTCCGCAGCGCTGGACGAGTGGCTGGCGGCGGCACGCAAGGACGCGCGCATCGAGCGCCTGTGACCGCCTCGCTGTGCCCGCGGGCGGCGGTTGCTATACTCGCCCGCGGAACTCTTCTCCAGGAGGCTTTCTCGTGCGCAACGCGCTGATCCTTCTCGCCGTCGTCGCCCTGCTGATCCTCGTCGGCGGCGCGCTCAACAACGGCGTCGTCTTCGACGTGGACTACGTCGCCGGCACCGCCACCGCCGTCTCCCTGCTGTGGATCGCGCTGGTCATCGCCGTGCTCGTGGTCGTCGTCGGTCTCATCGCCGCGTACCTGGCCCAGATGGCCGTGTTCGGCCAGCGACGCAAGCTCGAGGCCGAGCTTCAGACCACCTACGAGCGGCTGCGTGAGGTCGAGGCCCTGGTCGCGGCGGCGGCGCCGAGGCCCCCTGCCGGCGAGGCGGGCGGCAACGTCGACGCCGGCGCGGCGAGTGCCGCTGTGGCCGTCGACGCCGCTGAGGAG
>CAZJGT010000009.1:0-29985 GCA_964545565.1 uncultured Thermoleophilia bacterium | reverse complement strand
GCGCTTCTCGTCGTGCCGGTAGGTCTCGACGGGCTTGGGGCCGGTGGGCTTCTTGGCTCGGGGCATCAGACTTCAGCCTCCATCAATTCCCCTTCCGGCTCATCACTTCGGCCACCTCTCACTCGCCCTCTTCGTCGCAGCATGCCGTGAAGCGTATGCCGTGGTCGCCGGGATACGGCTTGTCGTGGATGAACCGGTTTACCAGAATCGCACGCGGGATCGGCTTGTCCCGAAACGCCGCACAGCGCCAGAGCCGGCCATCAGGATCGCTCTCGTCAACACCGAGGTATTCCTGGCAGTGGAAGCACTGCGGTGTGATGCTTGTCATCAGAGCGTCCTCAGCCATTCAAGCCCGGGGTCATCGACGTGCGCCTCATACACCGGCAGGCGTTTGAACTCCTCGAGGTCGACATCGCCGCGGCGCGCCCACGCCAGGAATTCCGCCTTCGTCGTCGGCAGATCCCACGCCAGCGCCTTTGTCCAGTCCTGATTGTGCGAAAGGCTGTCGAGGTTGTACGACATCAGATCGCTGCCTCCCTGCTCCCGACCGTTGTAACGGCTCTGCTCGGAAGATCGTCCCACGCTCGGCCGCTGTGACGGTCACGCCGCACGCGGCAGAGCACGCCGGAGACGCGCAGCGAATCGTCACGCTGCATAGAGTTCCTCCACGTCCCGCTGCAAGGCCTTCTTCATGCGGGGGTTGAGGAACTCAACCTCGACAAGATCGATGGTGCGGCCGCCAAAGAGCTCCGCCAATTCGTCAAAGATCGGCAGGATGTCCACGTCATCATCCGGCGCATCCGGGTCGAACTCGACCAGGACGTCGACGTCGCTGTCCGGCCCGAAATCGTCCCGCAGCACAGAGCCGAAGAGCGCGAGGCGCTTCACGGAGCGGCGACGGCAGATGGCCTCGAGTTCCTCGCGCGAAAAATCGATCTGGATCATGACGCGATCACCTCCGCGGCAATCGTAGCGCGTATCGGGGCGGCAGCGGGGGGTCAACTCGCAGCCTGCAGACCTGCGATCGTGAGCTGGCCGGGCTCCTGCGGCCGCTGGAGCCACTCGCGGCCGTCGAGCGCGCGCCCCGTCTCCTTGCGGCGCACGCCACCCCACTGCTTGAACCAGAACGGCACGCCGGCTGCGAGGCATTGGTCGCGCACTGAGCGGGCCCAGTCAGGATGCAGCGGCCGGGCTCCCGGTCCGGACTCGCCGCCGAGGATGACCCAGCCTATGTCCGTGAGGTCCAGGCGGTCGACAGGCCCGAGGAGGGGCTCGAGGCAGAGGTACTTGAGGGCCGCGGGCGTCTGGCGAAGCCAGTCCGCGCGGCTCACGTGCGCCGCGTCCTCCACGGTCGCGCCCGCCCACACGTTGGCGGGCCAGGGCAAGCGGGTGCTCATATGCGCGAGCCGCTCCGGCCGCTTGGTGAGCAGATGAAAGCGGTGCCGCGACGCGCGCCTCATGACGTCGAACACGCGCGTGATGAACTCGTCCGGCACCTCCTGGTGGAAGAGATCGCCCATGAAGCTCACGTACACGAGCCGCGGCTTGGCCCAGTGCAGCGGGCGCTCCAGCAGGTCCTCGTGTGTCGTCACCCGAAAGCCGTGGGCATATCTCTCCTGGCCCATCCCCCGCAGCCGCCGCGCCATGCGCTCCGCCCAGCAGTGAGCACAGCCGGGGCTGGCCTTCGTGCAGCCCGTGGTGGGATTCCAGCTCTCCTCCGCCCACTCGATGCCGTGGCGGGTCACGCCGGCCGCCCATAGGTCCAGAGCACCATGTCCACCTTGCGCGGCGTCCAGAAGTCGACGTCGAACGCCGCATTCAAGGACACCGCCTTGCGACGCATGATCGTGATGAGCACCACGCCGTCCTTGACGGTGAGGCCCTCCGGGCTCATGCGGCAAACCGCCGCGTGCTCGGGCAGCGACGACACCTCGCTCAGGGCCTTGGCCACAAACTGGTCGATGGTGGCGAACGCCTGCGGTCGAAGCAGCGCGAGCAAGCCGGACGCTCCGGCAGGGCCGAGCCCACCGATATCGCAGGCCGCAGTCAGCGCACGGTCCACGGGGCCGTCCAGGCCGGCGAGGATCCGGTCGCGGATGCGGAGCAAGGCATGGGCGCCTATCCTGTCGACCTGGCGTCTGAGCGCCGCCGTGGTCGTCGCGTAGCGATTGGGCGCCGTGTACTTCCAGCGGAAGTACCGCTTCTGCAGGAACTCGAGCCACTCCTCCGCGTCGAGGTGCTCTATCGCGGCCGGCGTGAGCGCCTCCATCTGGTGCTCGAGCTCCATGTTCGCCGGCTTGACCAGTGCCCAGTACCGCTCCAACGCACGCTCCCACGGCGCAGCGTCGACGGAGTCCCACAGCTCCGCGACATTCGGGATGCCGCTCGGGCTCATGAGTCACCCCCCGCGGCAAGATGCGCCCGGATCGTGCTCTTCGCGTCCCACGGGTCGCTGATCTCGAGGAAGCCCCAACGGCCGAAGCGGCCGTCGTTGTTGACGGCCGGCACCCAGAGGCTGCGCGCCGTCTCCACCTTCGCAGCCTTCTCCGGCTTGGCCTCGCCCGAGACCTCGATGATCAGGTTGAGGGGCTGCGCGCCGTCAGGCGCCCGCAGCCGCACGATGAAGTCGGTGATGTAGCCGTGCGCCACGCCCTCGTAGGTGTACGGGATCGTGAACCCCAGGTTGTGGTTCTTCACGTAGCTCTGGACCTCGTCCATGTCCTCCAGCACCTGCGCCATCTTCTGCTCCCACGAGTCGGTGTCGCAGACCACGTGTGAGATGTGGCACTTCTCGGGGTCGGTCGCCATCACCGGCCGGGTGGTGTCGAAGTCGACGTAGCTGGTGGAGCCCACGGTGTCGTAGGGCTGCAGTATCGGCAGCAGCGTCCGCGCGCCAGGCGTGGAGTCGACGATCGCCCGGTAGATCTTGTCGGCCGCCGTGTGCGCGTACTCCACGAGCAGCAGCATCTGGGGGAAGCAGTCGTCCTTGCAGGTGAGGCACTGCAACCGCCACGCCTTGGCGGCGGCGAGGATCTGCGGGAAGAGCCAGGGTTTGCTCGCCTCTACTCCGGCGGCGTCGGCGACGCGGAAGTACTTCTCGTACACCAGCTTGGCGAGCAGAAAGTCGACCTCCTGGTCGCGGTGCGTCTTGAGCTGGTCGAGCGTGTGGACGCTGCCCAGCCCGATCAGCGGATCCACCTCGACCTTGGTCGGCACGTCGGCCGTGCTGAGCGACATGCCGGCCTGCCGGTCGAACTCCACGCGCAGCGTCTCGCCGGCCAGCTCGTAGCGGTAGCCGGTGAGCCTCGGGAAGGTGAGCTCATGGGCGACGCGCTCGGGCAGCGCCCGCACTCGCGTTGCCTTCTTCGGCAACACCGGCGTGCTGATCGCCGGTCCCACCGGGATGAAGGAGAACGGCACGCCGTACACCTCGGCGTACTCGGCCGGGAAGAGGTCGGTCTCGGGGTCGGTCACGTAGGTGGTGCGCCGCAGCGCCCGGCCTACGACCTGCTCGCACAGGAGCTGCGTCGAGAAAGCGCGGACGCCGAGCACGTGGGTCACGGTGTTGGCGTCCCAGCCCTCGGTGAGCATCGAGACGCTCACCACGCACTTGATCTGCTCGCCCAGGCGCCCGGGCTTGCCGACCGTGTTCATGACCTCGCGCAGGAGGTCCTCGTCGGTGATCGCCTCCACGTCCTTCTCGGGGAAGCGCTGCCGGTACTCGGCCTTGAACTCCTCGATCTCGCGCGCCACCACCTTCTTGAACTCCGGGCTGAGCTGCTCGCCGGACTCGAGTTGGGCCGAGTCGATGAGGATCGTGTTGGGGCGCTCGGTCCACTGCCCGAACTCGACGTTGCTGAACAGCTTGAGGCTGCCGGGGGCGACGACCGTCTTTGCCTCGTCGCCCTCCCCGATGGTCTGCTCCCATCCGGCGATCCAGTCGAAGACCAGCTTGGAGACGTTGGTGTTGTTGCACACGACGATGAACACCGGCGGCGTGAGCAGCGCGCCCTCGCCCGCGGCCTCGGCGGCGCCCTTCCAGGCCTCGTAGTACTTCCGGTAGTTGCCGTAGAGGCTGAGCAGCGCCGCCTCCAGCTCCTTGGGCAGCTTGGGCAGGCCGCCGGCCACGTCGTCGGCCTTGCGGCCCTTCTTCGGCAGAGCGTTCTTCACGTGCGGCCACAGGTGCCGGTACATCGGGATCAGCGAGGTCATGGCGTCGTCGGCCACCGGCACGCGCGGCACCTTGACGATGCCGCACTCGATGGCGTCGACCAGCGAGAAATCGCTGACCACCCACGGGAACAGCGTGCCCTCGGCGTAGCCGGAGCCGCGCAGGAAGAAGGGCGTCGCCGAGAGGTCGTAGATGGCCCGGATGCCGATCTTGCGTTTGACGGCCTCGAGGCCACTGATCCAGACGCGGGCTTCTTCGTCGCGCTTCTTGGCCTCCTTGCGCTCATCGCCCTTGAGCGCGGCGCCGTCCACGTCGGCCGCGGCCGCCGCAGGCCTGCCGCGGTAGCAGTGGTGCGCCTCGTCGTTGATCACCACGATGTTGCGCTTGGCGCCGAACTCGCGGCACACGCGCCGCACCATCTGGTCGGGCGTCTCGGTGAAGGGGCTCTGAGCGGCGGAGTCGCGCCCCGCCAGGATGCGCTTGGTCAACCTGCCGGCCGAGACCTTCTCTCGCTGCAGAAAGGCATGGAAGTTGGTGATCACGATCTTGGCCCGGCCCAGCCGGTCCATGAGCTCGGGCGGCACGACGTCGAGCTTGCGGTAGTAGTTGTCGCCGTCGTTGGGCAGCAGCACGCGCAGCCGGTCGCGGATGGTGATGCCCGGCGCCACGATGAGGAACGAATCGCCGAACCGGGCATCCTGCGGCGACTCGATCTTGTTGAGCGCGTGCCAGGCGATCAGCATCGCCATCACGACCGTCTTGCCGCTGCCGGTGGCCATCTTGAAGGCCATGCGGTCGAGCTCGGGGTTGCTGGCCTCGTTGGCCTCCCGCAGCTTGCTCGTCAGGTACTGCTTGCCCGACCTGGTGACGCACTCGGTGAGGTAGATCGCCGTCTCGACCGCCTCGACCTGGCAGAAGAAGAGGCGGCGGTCGCGCTCGGGCCGCTGCCAGTACTCGAGCAGGCGGCGGGTCGTGCGCGTGACGCCGGGGTAGTCGCGCCTGCGCCAGTCGCCGACGGCGGCGCGTACCTCGTTGATGTAGTCGTTCTCGCGCAGGCGATCGTCCGTCCACTCCGTGCCCAGCTCGAGCTGCTTGCCCTTCTTCTTGGGCTGCGCCACGGGGATGAAGTACGCGCTGGGCCGGCGAAGCTCGGCGATCTCACTGGTGATGCCGTCGTCGTCGAACTTGTAGTGCCTGTCCGGCTCGGCGAACGCCGAGTTGATGACCGGGTTCTCGATGACGGCTTCGCGCACGCAGTCCCTCCACGGTCCGCTGCCCCGCCGGCGGCGACGCCCCTGCCTCGCCAGACTCGTCCCCGAGTCTATCGGACATGGTTGACGGATTGGAGGGCGATGCTCCGCTTCCGGGCTCTTACGCAAGACGGTCAAGCGTCCGGCCGCCGTCTCGGCCGGGAGTGTGGCGTCGCGATCCGACGCCGCTCAGCGCGCCCGGCGCCTCACCGTCTGCCGGAGGAGCGGCGCCGAGCCCCGGCCGTCCGGCCCGAGGTGGCCGCCGTGCGGGGCTTCACCGAACGCGGCTTCGCTGCCCCGGGCTTCGTCGTGCCGGGCTTCGCCGAACGCGGCTTCGCCGCGCCGGGCTTCGCCGCGCCTGGTCTCGCCGTGCTGCGCCGTCGCTCGGCGCTGACGGCGATGTGGCTCCTCCGGTTGGTGGCGATGTTGAGCAGGATGCCGAGGCCGGCGAGCACCACCAGCATGCTGGTGCCGCCCAGGGAGACCAGCGGCAACGGCACGCCGGTCAGCGGCAGCAGGCCGAGGGCGGCGCCGATGTTGATGCAGGCCTGCCCGATCACGATCGCGGTGATGCCCGTGGCGAGCAGCTTGCCGAAGGGGTCCTTGCAGGCGAGGGCGATGCGAAAGCCGGCCCATGCGAGCGCCACATAGAGCGCCAGCAGTACGAGCAGGCCGACGAGCCCGAGCTCTTCGCCGATGATGCCGGTGATCATGTCGGTGGTCTGCTCGGGCAGAAAGCCGAACTTCTGCACGGAGTTGCCGAGGCCGACGCCGAAGAAGCCCCCAGAGGCCACGGAGATCAGGGACTGCGTGGCCTGGAAGCCGCTGCCCTGGGGGTCCTTCCAGGGGTCGAAGAAGGTGGTCAGCCGCTCCAGCCTGTACGGCTCGGCGGCGATCAGCGCGAGGATCCCGAGGGCGCCGACGGACATGAGCCCGAAGAGGTAGCGCAGCGGAGCGCCGGCGGCCACGAGCACGGCGACGACGGCGGTGACGAGGACCAGCGTCGAGCCCAGGTCCGGCTCCAGCATGATGAGCCCGGCCGCCGGGATGATGCCGATGGCGGCAAGGCGCAGAAACCCGCTCAGGTCGAGGATGGCGCGCGGGCGTCTCACGATGAGCGCGGCGACGAGCACGACCACGGCGAGCTTGGCGAACTCGCTGGGCTGCACGCCCTGCCCCCCCACGAAGAGCCAGCGCCGGGCGCCGTTGATGGTGGTCCCCACGCCCGGTATGAGCACCAGGACGAGTCCGGCCAGAGCGAGCCCGGCGAAGAGCCCGGCGACCTTGCGGTACCAGGAGTAGTCGATGCGCGAGAGCATCCACATCGTGCCCACGCCGAGGGCGACCCAGAGCACCTGCCGGCCGAAGAGGTAGTAGCTGCTGCCGTGCTGGAAGAACGCCTGGGCGGCCGAGGCGCTGTAGGCCATCACGAGGCCGTAGACGACGAGCAGGAAGGTGACCAGCATCAGCGCGCGGCGCTCGGCCACGCCGGGCCCGAGGACGACGCCCGGCGCCGCGGCGCCCCCACTCTTCGCTGCGGGGCGTCGTGCCGGCTCCGCGGCGGTCTTGCCGGCGACGCGAGCGCCGGGCGCGCCGGAGGAGGCGCGGCGCTCACCGTCGCGACGGTCCGCGGAGCGGCGCTCCGCGGCCGGCGCCGCAGCGGCAGGCGATCGCCTGTCCGCCGCCCGCCGATCGCCGCCCGAGCGACGGCGTCGCGGGGCGTCCTCGACCCAGTCGAGGTGGTCCAGATCCACGTGTCCGGTCTCGCCCCGCGACGACCTCACTGGGCGCTATCCCCCTGCATTCAGCTCGCTCACCAGTCTGAGGAAGTGTTCGCCCCGCTGCTCGTAGTCCCTGTACTGGTCCCAGCTCGCGCAGGCGGGGCTGAGGAGGACGACGTCTCCCGGCTCGGCGGCGGCGGCGGCGGCGCGCACCGCCGCCTGCAGGTCGTCGCAGCGCACGTACGGGGTGGGGCGCGACCCGGCCGCGGCCTTGCGGGCGGCGAACGCCGCCTCGAGCCGCGGCGCCGTCGCGCCGATGAGCAGCGCCTGCTTCACACGGCCCTCCGTCGCGGCGGCCAACTCGTGGTACTCGGCGCCCTTGTCGTAGCCGCCGAGGATGAGGTACACGCCGCCCGTGTAGGCGGTGAGCGCCTTGAGCGTGGCGTCGACGTTGGTCGCCTTGGAGTCGTTCACGTAGCTCACGCCCCGGACGACGCTGCCGACCTGGAGCCGGTGCGGCACGCCCTCGAAGGTGCGCAGGGTGACCGCGGCGGCGGAGACGGGGGCGCCTGCGGCGCAGGCCGCCGCCGCCGCGGCCAGCGAGTTGAGCAGGTTATGGTCGCCGCGCAGCGCGAGCTCGTCGCGGCGGCACAGCCGCCGCAGCTCGCGGCGCACATGCACCCACAGCACGTCGTCGTCGCCGACCCCGGCGACCAGCTCTTCCCCGCCGGGTCCCTCGGTACGACCGGGCACGGCGGAGAACCAGCCGCGCCGCGCCCGCCCGACGAGACGACCGGCGGCCAGCTCCTCGAGCACCCCGGGATCGTCGGCGCAGAGCAGCGCCGCATCGTCCGCCGTCTGGTTCGCGAAGATCCGCAGCTTGGCGTCGACGTAGGCGCGGTAGGTCCCGTGACGGTCGAGGTGGTCCTCCGCCAGGTTGAGGAGCACGGCGACGGCCGGCCGGAACCGCTCGATGTGTTCGAGCTGGAAGCTGGAGAGCTCCGCCACGATCACCGCATCCGGTTCCACCACGCCCGGCATCGCCGCCAGGGCGCGGCCGACGTTGCCGCCCACGGCTACCGGCAGGCGGGCGTCGCGGAAGACGGCTCCGGTGAGCTCCGTGGTCGTGGTCTTGCCGTTGGTGCCGCTGATGCCGACGAAGGCGTTGTCGAGAAACCGAGAGGCGAGCTCGACCTCGCTCCACAGCGGGACACCGAGGCGCAGGGCCTCCTGCACGGCCGCGCTCTCCTCGGGGACGCCGGGGCTCTTGACCAGGAGGTCGGCGTCCGCGGGCAGCGCGGCCTCCGCCCCCGTGCGCACCTCGACGCCGGCGGCCTCGAGCACCTCGACCGTGTCGTCGTCCGGCGGCGCGCCCTCGTCAAGGGCGACCACGCGCGCCGCCGGCAGCTCGCGCCGGGCGAGCAGCGCGGCGGGCCGGCCGCTGCGCCGCAGGCCGAGCACGGCGAGGCAGCGCACGGCGGTGAGGTCCATGGTCACGTCCTCAGAAGGTGGCGTAGTAGGCCGCGAATCCGGCGCCGGCGAAGATCGCCGCGATGATCCAGAAACGTACGATGATCTTCGTCTCAGACCATGCCTTGAGCTCGAAGTGATGATGGAGCGGCGCCATGAGCAGCACGCGCCGATGGAAGAGCTTGTAGGAGACGACCTGCGCCGCCACCGAGCCTGCTTCGAGCACGAACAGGCCGCCGATGATGATGAGGACCAGCTCGGTGCCCGTCATGACGGCGAGGCCGGCGATGGCGCCGCCGAGGCCGAGCGAGCCGGTGTCGCCCATGAACACGTCGGCGGGAAAGGTGTTGTACCAGAGAAAGCCCAGCGCCGCCCCGCCGGCGCACCCGGCGATCACCATGAGGTCGGTGATGCCCGGGTCGCTCGTGTTGCGGCCGATGATGAAGGCGATGCCGGCCATGGCGACCAGCACGATGGCCGAGGCGCCGGCGGCCAGCCCGTCCAGCCCGTCGGTGAGGTTCACCGCGTTGGAGAAGCCCGCGAGCGTGAGAAAGATCAGCG
The DNA here is from genome assembly GCA_964545565.1 of uncultured Thermoleophilia bacterium. Classification (GTDB taxonomy): domain Bacteria; phylum Actinomycetota; class Thermoleophilia; order UBA2241; family UBA2241; genus CAIXSE01. The sequence continues at coordinate 20,812 of CAZJGT010000009.1, read as the reverse complement.
CGTAGAAGCCGATGGTGCCGAACTCCAGCTTGTACGAGGTGAAGGGCACGTCGACGGCCGTGGTGACGCCCACGAAGCGCAGCGCGATGAACCCGATGAAGAGCGCGAGCAGCAGCTGCAGGAGCAGCTTGTAGCGGGCGGAGAGCCCGAGCGAGCGTTTGCGCACGATCTTGATCCAGTCGTCGGCGAAGCCGATGGCCGCGTTGCCGAGGGCCGCGATGAGCACCGTCATGGAGGCGATCGAGAGGCGGCTGAAGGCCAGGTACGGGATCAGGACCGCGAGCCAGATGAGCACGCCGCCCATCGTCGGCGTGCCTTCCTTGGTCTTGTGTCCCTCCGGCCCGTCCTCGCGGATGTTCTGGCCGAACTCGTTGACGCGCAGCCAGCGGATGAACGCCGGTCCGATGACGAGGACCAGCACCATGGCCACCACGCTGGCGCCCATGGCCCTAAGCACGGCCTCGGCCCTCCTCGCCCGCGAGCGCCTCGGCGAGGCGCTCCATGCGCATCAGGCGCGAGCCCTTGACGAGCACGGCGCTGCCCGGCGGCACGATCTCCGGCAGCGCCGCAAGACACTCGTCGACCGTGGGCAGCCAATGCTCGTCCGGGGCGCCGGTCAGGTACCCCCGGGCCAGCTCACCGACGGCGACCACACGCACGCCGGCGGCGGCGCAATGCTCGCCGACGGCGCGATGGTAGGCGTCGGCGCCGGCGCCGAGCTCGTACATGTCGCCGAGCACGGCCACCGGGGGCCGCCCGTCGGCGATCGCGACGAGGTGGTCCACGGCGGCCTTCATGGCGACGGGATTGGCGTTGTAGGCGTCGTTGAGCAGCAGGCCGCCGTCCGCGAGGGCGGAGACGGCGCCGCGCAGGTCGCTGAAGGCGACCTGCGCGGCGCCCTCCGCGGCCTGGTCGAGGCGGTAGCCGAGCTCGACGAAGGCCGCCACGGCGGCCAGCGCGTCGTGCAGGTAGTGGCCGCCGGTGAAGCTGAAGTCCATGCGCGCGCGGCGGCCGAAGGCGTCGAGCAGCACGTGCGTGCTCTCGCCGCGGCGCTCCTCGGCGACGACGTGCACGTCGGCCTCGGGGGCGCCGAAGGTCACCACGCGGCCGCGGTGCCGATGCAGATGCCGCTCCAGCAGCGGCTCGTCCAGCGGCACGATCGCGGTGCCGCCCATGAGCTCCTCGATGAGCTCGGCCTTGGCCGCGGCCACATCCTCGACGGTCCCGACGAGCTCCAGGTGCACCGGCGCGACGTTGGTGATGACGCCGATGTCGGGGAGCGCCACGCGGGCGAGCTCGCGGATCTGGCCCCTGCCCCGCATGGCCATCTCGGCCACCACGACCTCGGTGTCCGGCTCGATCTCGAGCAGCGTGAGCGGCACGCCGATCTCGTTGTTCAGGTTGGCGGCGGTCGCCACGGTGCGCGCCACCGGGCGCAGCAGCGCGGCGAGGATGTCCTTGGTGGAGGTCTTGCCGGCGCTCCCGGTGATCGCGACCACCTTGACGCCGGAGCGCCGGCGCACGGCCGCGGCGAGGGCCTGCAGGGCGCGCAGCCCGTCGTCGACGACGATGCGCGCCGCGCCTGCGGGCAGGCCCGCGGCCGTCTGGCTGCGCACGACGACGGCCGCGGCGCCGGCGGCGAGCGCCGCGGCCGCGTACTCGTCGCCGTCGAAGTTCTCTCCCCGCAGCGCCACGAACAGATCGCCGGGCCGCGCCCGGCGGCTGTCGGTGCAGACGCGCCGCACCTCGGCCTTGGGGTCGTCGGTCTCGAGGCGACCCTCGCAGACGGCCGCGGTCTCCGCCAGGGTGAGCGGGATCACCGGCTCACCACTCCCCACGCAATCCGGCCAGCTCCTCCTCGGCCACGGCGCGGTCGTCGAACGGCACGCGCGCGTCGCCGATGAGCTGGCCCTGCTCGTGCCCCTTGCCGGCGATCACGACCGTGTCGCCGGGGCCGGCCTCGCTGAGGGCGATGCGGATCGCCTCACGCCGGTCGGGCTCGACCACGACGGTGCCGGCGCGCTCGTCCGGCACGCCGGCGACGATCGCGTCGATGATCGCCAGCGGCTCCTCGCTGCGCGGGTTGTCCGAGGTGATCACGGAGCGATCCGCCAGCCGCGCACCGATGGCGCCCATGAGCGGGCGCTTGCCGCGGTCGCGGTCGCCGCCGCAGCCGAAGACGACGAGCACGCGTCCGTCGGTCACGGCGCGCGCGGCCTGCAGGGCGTTCTCGAGCGAGTCCGGCGTGTGCGAATAGTCCACGATCACGCTGAACGGCTGCCCGGCGCGCACCGACTGGAAGCGGCCCGGCACGCCTTGCGTGGCGGAGAGGCCGCGGAGGATCGCCTCGGCCGGCAGCCCGAGGGCCAGGCCGGCCGTCGCAGCTGCGATCCCGTTCTCCACGTTGAAGCGCGCCGCCAGCCGCAGCGTGACCCGCTCCTCCAGCCCGAGCCGCGGGCAGAGCAGCGTGAACGCCGAGCCGTCGGCGTGCAGTTCGAGGTCGCCGGCGAGCACGTCGGCGTCGGCGCCCGGCTCATCGGCGAGCGCGCAGGTCCAGAGAGCGTCGCCGTACAGGGGTCGGCACTCGCCGGCCAGGCGGGCGCCGAAAGCGTCGCCGACGTTGACGATCGCGACCGCCTCGCCGTTGCGGTCCTCGTCCGGCAGAAAGAGGCGCCGTTTGGCGGCGTAGTAGTCCTCGAGGTCCTTGTGGTAATCGAGGTGGTCGCGCGTGAGGTTGCTGAAGACGACCGCGTCGAAGTCGATGGCGGCGGCGCGGTCCTGGGCGAGGGCGTGCGAGCTGACCTCGAACGCGCATGCCCTGTCCCCGGCCGCGACCATCTCGGCGAACAGGCGCTGCAGGTCGAGTGATTCGGGCGTGGTGAGCTCGACGGCATGCTCCACCCCGCCGATGCGGTTGACGACGGTGCCGAGCAACCCGCAAGGCAAGCCTGCGGCCGCGAAGACGCCGGCGACCAGGTGCGCCGTCGTGGTCTTGCCGTTGGTGCCGGTGACCCCGACGACGCGCAGCCCAGCCGACGGATGGCCGTGCCAGCGCGCCGCCATCAGCGCCATGGCGCGCCGCGCCGAGGGGACGATCACCTGCGGCGCCGGCTCACCGGCGTCGCGCTCGCAGACGAGCGCCGCGGCGCCTGCCTCGACCGCCGCGGCGGCGAACGCGTGACCGTCGTGCGTGAGTCCGGGGACGCAAAAGAAAAGCGTGCCGTCGGCGACGTCACGCGTGTGGTAGGCGAGGCCCCGGATCTCGGTGGCCGGGTCGCCGCGGACCGTGGCCCCGGTGATCCCTTCGACCAGCTGGCTCAGCTTCATCGCGGCGGATTCTACCAGACCGGCCACCGCCCCTCACCTGGGCCCGGACGCCGTGGCCCGCCGCCGCTGCGGAGCCGTCCGGCCGTCCGCACCGCGGGTCACGGCGCGATCTCCAGGTGCTGGAGCGAGAAGCTCATGATCTTCTGGACCGCCGGCGCGGCGGCCTCGCCGCCGTACTGGCCGGTCCCGTCGACGGCCACCAGGACGACCAGCCGGGGCCGGTCGGCCGGCGCCATGCCGACGAACGAGGCCACGTAGATGCCCTTGGCGTAGCCGCTGCCGTCCTTGAGGGCGATCTCGGCGGTGCCGGTCTTGCCGGCGACCTTGTACCCGGGTATCCGCGCGGCGGTACCCGTGCCCTTGTCCACGGCCAGCACCAGCATGTCACGGACCTCGCGCGCCGTCCTGGCCGGGATGACGCGGTGCTTCTCAACGTCGTCGAGGGCCGTCTCGCCCACCTGCGCGACCAGCCTCGGCTTGACCTGCCAGCCGTTGTTGGCGACGGTCGAGAAGGCGCTCGCCATCTGGATCGCCGTGACGGCGATGCCCTGGCCCATGGGGATGTTGCCGATCGACGACCCCGACCACTGGTCCACCGGCACCACGATGCCGGCCGACTCGATCGGGAACTCGATGCCGGTCGGCTCTCCGAACCCATAGGCGTCCACCCACTTCGACAGCCCCGCCTTGCCCATCTTCTGACCGATGGTGACGGCGCCGACGTTGCTCGACCACTGGAGGATCTCGCGCACCGAGTAGGTGACGGTGCCACGCGCATGCGACTCGTTGATCTCGCGATCGGCCACGTGGATGCTGGGCGGCAGCGTGAACTTCGTACCCGGCTTGACGAGCCCGTCGGCGAGCGCTCCCGAGATGGTGACGAGCTTGAAGATCGAACCCGGTTCGTAGGAGTTCTCCACGGCGGCGTTCTTGCTGGCCTCGAGATCCTTGCCGAACCCGTGGAACCCCGCCCGCGTCACGTTGGCCATCGCCAGGATCCTGCCGGTGCGCGGGTCCATGGCGATGGCCGTCGCGCCCTTGGCGCCGGTGTCGTGGACCGTCTTCTCGAGCACGTCCTCGGCGTAGTACTGGATCGCGCCGTCGAGCGTGAGGCGCACGTTGGCGCCCGGCACCGGCTCCTTGTGCCGGACGGTCTTGAGGGCGTGGCCGGCCGGGTCGCGCACGATCGTCTCGCTGCCGGCCTGGCCGGAGAGCTCCTCGTCGTAGAGCAGCTCGATGCCGGCAAGCCCGTCGTTGTCGGTACCGGCGAACCCGAGGACCTGCGCCGCGACGCCCTTGAGCGGGTAGGTCCGCTTCTCCTCCTCGTAGCTCCCGACGCCGGGAAGGTCGAGCGCCAGCGCGGCCTTGGCGAGCTCGGGGTCCACCTTGCGGGCGACGTAGGCGAAGCCGCCGCCGTCGCGCTTGCCCTGCGCCAGCAGCTTGGCCAGGGACCGCCGCTCGCCGCCGCGACGGATCTGCAGCGCGTCACAGAGCTCCCTGGCCGCCGCCTTCGGATCGGCCAGCAGGTACGGCGTGGCGTACACCGTCTGTTGCGGCTTGCCGACGGCGAGCTCGTCGCCGTTGCGGTCCAGGATCGAGCCCCGGTGCGCCGGCAGCACGACGTCGTACCTCTGCTGCTCCTGGGCGAGCTGCATGAGGTGTTCGGACGACGAGGCGAGCGCCACGGCCTTGCCGCCGACGAGCACCAGGAACACCAGGAAGACGAAGCGCAGGAGGCGGATACGCCCGTCGGCGCCCTGGACGCCGGGCGAGCGGCTCCCGACGCCGCCGCGCCGGCGGGCCGGGCGCCGGCGTCCTTTCGGCGACGCCGCCATCAGCGGTTCGCCGCGACCTCGCCGAGCGACCCGCGCAGGAGCGGCTTGGGGTACAGCACGTGCGTCGCGTCCACGAACCCCAGCTCAGACTCCGCGATGCGGCGGATCCTCACGGTGGAGGCCAGCCGGGCCACCTCCTCCTGACGCTCGTCGTTGAGCGCGGCGACGCGGCGCGCCTCGTGGACCACGGCGTCGGTCTGCAGGCTCTTCTGGACGACGGCGAAGCTCAAGGCGACGCGCCCCACGGCGAGCACCGTGAGGCAGGCGACGAAGATCACGAAGGTGCGCGCCAGGCGCGAGCGCTGCGCCGCGCGCTTGCGGGTTCGCGGCGCGCGATAGGCGTGCGTGGGCGCCTCCCGGCGCGCCTCATCGTCGTGGCGGGGCGCAGGAGCGCGGCGCGCCTGCTGCGCGGCCGCGGCCATCAGCTCTCCAGCCTCACGGCGACGCGGAGCTTGGCGGACTTGCTGCGCGGGTTGGCTTCGACCTCCGCGGCGCGTGGCGTCTCCGGACGGCGCGTGAGCACGCGCAGCGTGGGCTCGTGGCCGCACACGCACTGGGGCAGACCCGGCGGGCAGATGCAGCCGGCGGCGTGGCCCTTGAGGAAGTCCTTGACCATGCGGTCTTCGAGCGAGTGGAAGCTCATCGCCGCGAGGCGCCCGCCGGGGCGCAGCACGCGGTACGCCTCTTCGAGGCCGCGGGCCAGCGAACCCAGCTCGTCGTTGACGACGATGCGCAGCGCCTGGAACACGCGACGCGCGGGGTTGCCGGCGGCGAAACGGGCCGGGGTCGGGATCGTGCGCTTGACGATCTCCACCAGCTCGCTGGTCGTCGCCAGCGGCGCCTTGCTGCGCGCCTGGACCACGCCGCGGGCGATGTTGCGCGCGTAGCGCTCCTCGCCGTAGCGGCGGAAGATGCTCGCCAGCTCGGCCTCGGGCAGGGTGTTCACGAGGTCCGCGGCCGTGACCTCGAGCCCGGGGTCCATGCGCATGTCGAGCGGCGCGTCATACGCATAGCTGAAGCCACGTTCACGACGGTCGAGCTGCATGGACGAGACGCCGAGGTCCATGTAGACGATGTCCACCGAGGCGTCCTCGCGCTCGGCGAGCACGTCGGCGAAGTTGCCGTGGTGGAGCTCGCACGCACAGGGAGCATCCCGGACGACGTCGCGGAAGTACTCGGCGACGCTCGGGTCGCGGTCCACGGCGATCAGCCGGCCATGAGCGCCGAGCGCCGCGGCGACGGCCTCGGCGTGCCCGCCGGCGCCGAAGGTGCAGTCGATGGCCGTCTCGCCCTCCGCCGGCCGCAGCAACTCGAGCAGCTCGTCGAGAAGGACCGGGGTGTGAGCGAGGGCCATCTCGTACTCACGGAGTTGAACGCTCGTCTGCGGTAGCATCGGCCTCCTCCTCAAGGTGGGCCAGGTAGTCTGTCCAGGCGGTGCGGTCCCAGATCTCGACGTGATCCGCGACCCCGATGACGCTCACGTCACGGGTGATGCCGGCGTATTCGAGGTGCTTGGCGGGGAGCGTCACGCGCCCCTGCCGGTCGAGCTCGGGGAAGAACACGGCCGTGGCCGCCAGCCGCCGCTTGACGTCACGCCGCCCGACGGTGCCGGCCTCCGTGACCTCGACGTCCTCTTCGAGGCGGCGCTGGAACTCCTCCGGGCTGTAGCCGCCGAGGCAGCGCTCGTTTTCCTGGGTCACGTAGATGCCCTCCGTGAACGCCGAGCGCAGACGCGCGGGGACGGCGATGCGGTTCTTCGCATCGAGCGTGAATCGGAACTCCCCCACCAAGAGCGGTCGCTGCATGGGCGCCACTCTACCCCACTTCTCCCCATCACGCAATACCTAACTACTACAACTCCCCACTACGTGGGGAATGACCCCAACGAGGTGTCTCCCTGGCTGGCAACGGTGCTGCAACCGAGGGACGGCGCCCGACCGCCGACAGCGGCCGGGGGCATGCCGACGGGCGCGGGAGTGTGGAGCGGGGTGGCCGCCGCGGCGGCGGGAGGCGGAGCTACTGCGCCGGGACGACGATCTTGGTGCCCACCAGGAGCGTGGCGCCCAGCTCCGGGTTGAGCTTCTTGAGCTCGCTCACGCTCGTGTCGAAGCGCGCGGCGATGCCCGACATGGAGTCGCCGCTCTTGACGACGTACTTCTTGGTCACGACCACGGTCGTGCCGCCGCCGGTCTTCGTCGCCTTGGCCGCCGGCGTCGGCGCAGGCGTGTCGGGGCCGCCCAGCACGCCGGACTGCGTGACGATGCCGATGAAGGCGATCACGGCGATCAGGAAGACGACGGGGACGGCGATCCGGGCGATCATCCGCGTCGAGTCCGGCCCGTCCGCGGGACGGGGCCTGGCCCGGGGCGTACGGCGCGAAGAACCCATCGGCCGCTCGGGGCGGCCGGCAGGCGCGCTCGGGTAGACGGAGACGGCGGGAGACGGCGGCAACGGCGCCTCTGCGGCCGGGTCGCCGCCGGCCAGGGAGGCGAGCCGCTCGAGCGCCGCGTCGGGGTCGCTCCTGCCGCCGGACCCCGCGGCTCCGGCGGTCGACCCGGAGCCGCCATCGGGTGCCGGCGAGCGCCGCGTCCTCTTCCTGGGTGTCTCGTCGGTCACAGGCCTTCCTGCAGGTCGCTGCGCATTGATTCGGCGGCTGCGGCCGCAGCCCTTTGGTGATCGCCGCCGGCATCCTGCCACGCGAAGATGATCGAGCGCGACGCGTTGACGACGTAGCCGGCCGCGTCGCCCACGGCCAGGCCGGCGAGGGCGTCGGCGCCGGCGCCCTGGGCCCCGTAGCCGGGCACGAGGAGAAACGCCTCGGGCAGCGCCTCACGCACGAGGCGCAGCTGCGCGGGCGCGGTGGCGCCGGCGACCGCGCCGACGTCGCTGTACCCGGCCTCGCCCACGTGCTCGGCGCCGAGCTCCCGGACCAGGTCGGCGACGCGCAGGAAGAGCGGGCGCCCGTCGGTCTCGACCTCCTGGAGCAGGCGCGCGCCGGGATTGCTCGTGCGCGTGAGGACGAAGACGCCGCGCCCCTCGGCGCAGTGCTCGACCAGGGGCGCAAGCGAGTCGTGGCCGAGATAAGGGCTCGCGGTGACGGCGTCGGCGTCGAGGCCGGCGACCGGCGCCTCGAAGCCGGGCGCGCCGCCGAAGGCCGCGCGCCCGTAGGCGGCGCCGGTCGAGGCGATGTCGCCGCGCTTCACGTCGAGGATCACCGGCAGGTCGTGCTCGTGGGCGCAGCCGATGACGGCGCCGAGGGCGCGCCAGCCGGCGGCGCCGTACTGCTCGAAGAAGGCCGCCTGCGGCTTGACGCAGGCGGCGACGTCGGCGACCGCGTCGATGATGCCGCCGCAGAACTCCAGGAAGCAGGCGGCGACGGCCGCCTCGTCGCCGATCTCGGCGGCCTGCGGCCGGTACTTCTCGACGAGGGCGGGCGGCATGCGCTCCAGCACCGGGTCGAGCCCGACGCAGACGACGCTGCGTCGCGCACGCACGGACGTCGCCAATCTGTCGGAGAAGTGCTGCACGAAGTGCCCCTTGCCGCCTCGCGGGACATGGTATCGCACGTGGCCTGGAGGAGACAGCCGACGGCCGGGACTCAGGCGAGAGGCTCGGCCGTCACCATCGCGTCGGGAGCTTCCCCCGCCGCGGTCTCATCGCCGGACGCGTCCGTCTCCTGACGGGCCTGGAACCGGCGCACGTTGCGGCGGATCGTGGCGAGCTTGGCGCGCACGTAGTCGGTGGCCTCGTCGCCCTGCCCGGCGCCGGTCTCCCCCTCGGCTTCGGACTCGGCCTGCATCTCGCGGAGGACCTGCATCAGCTCCCCGTCGTCCATCTGCGAGAGCGTGTTCAGGTCCCACTTCATCGCCTTGCTCGACGTCTGGTGCACCGCGTCCAGCTTCGCGCGCACCACGGGATTGAACACCGCTCCGGGATCCACCTGCGCCGTGATCTCGTCCACGTCCCGCACCATGTCCTCGATGCTCGCGTCGGCTCGCGGGACGATCTTGATGCGCCCGTCGTCGTCTTCCACGACGCGGTCGATGGAGAGATACGCCTTGAGGAATCCCTCGGTGAACGCCACCGGCACCGTGACGGCGTAGGCGATGACCCGCAGCACCTCGGCCGCGAACTGGGTGAGCGTCCCCGTGTGCAGGTAGCTGTCCTCGATGAGACCGAGGAGCATCGACTTCAGGTAGGGGTCGGCGCGCGTATCACGCGGCTTCCCCCCGGGCAGAGGCGCTTGGGTGGTGTCCGGCAGATCGGTCATCTCTCCCCGGCAGTATCGGCACCGGCGCCCGTGCACTTGACCGCGGCGGGCGCGCCTTTGCCGATCGTGGCGCATCGGGTAGGCTCGGGGGCACGGGCAAGACACCGGGAGGGTCCGCATGGAGTCCGCAACGTCGGTCATCAGTGGGGCAGCCGCGCTGGACGCGTTCGTCGCGCATGCCGCCGCGGCGCCGGCCACGACCGCGCTCATCTGTGATATCGACGGGACGATCTCGCCGATCGCGCCCCGACCCTCCGACGCGGTCGTCCCCGAGGAGTCCCGCGCGCTGCTCGCGGCGCTGGTGGGCCGGATCGGCCTCGTGGTCTTCGCCACGGGACGCGCGCTCGACGACGGCCGGCGCATGATCCCGCTGAGCGGCGCCGCGTACGTGGGCACCCACGGCCTGGAGACCATGGGCCCCGACGGGAGCGTCTCCGCCGAGCCGCAGGCCGACCGCTACGCAGCCGCCATCCGCGAGGTCGCCGAGCAGGCGGCGCGCGACCTCGACTGCGATCGTCTGGGCGTGGTCCTGGAGGACAAGCGCACCGTCCTCGCGGTCCACTACCGCCTCGCCGCCGACGCCGCCGCGGCGCGCCACGAGATCCTCACGCGCGTCGTGGAGCCGGCGAGGGAACGCGGCCTCGCCATCGCCACCGGTCACTTCTCCTTCGAGGTGCGCCCGCCGCTGCCGTTCACCAAAGGGACGGCCGTGCGGCGCCTGCTCGACGCCGGCGACTACCTGGGAGCCATGGCCTGCGGCGACGACCTCACGGACGTCACCGCGTTCGCCGCGATCCACGACTGGGGCGAGCGCGACGCGCGGCGCCGCGCCTGCGCGGTCGCCGCCGTGACCGCCGAGACGCCTCGTCCTGTGCTCGAGGCGGCCGACGTCCAGGTGCGCGCGACGCGCGGCATGCGCGCGGTGCTCGCGCGCCTCGCCGAGGCCGTCGGCGCCTGATCCGACCGGGTTCGCGGTGGGCGGTCGAGCGGCGGCCGGCGGCGAGCTCAGCGGCCGACCCGAGGCTCAGCGGCCCTTGAACTCCGGCGCCCGCTTCTCCAGGAAGGCGGTCATACCTTCGTCCTGGTCCTCGGTGGCGAAGGAGAGAGCGAACAGGTCTCGCTCGATGCCCTGGCCGGTCGCGATGTCGGTGTCGGCGGCGGCGTTCACCGCGGCCTTGCAGTAGCGCATCGCCAGCGGGCTCTTGCCGGCGAGGTCCTCCGCCAGCTTCAGCGCCTGGGTCATGAGCTCGTCCCTGGGGTACACGGCCTGCACGAGCCCGATGCGCAGCGCCTCGTCGGCGCGGATGTGGCGGCCGGTGAGCACCAGGTACTTGGCCCACCCCTCGCCCACGCTGCGCTGCAGGCGCTGCGTCCCGCCGAAGCCCGGTGTGACCCCCAGGGTGATCTCCGGTTGCCCGAACTTGGCGTTGTCGCTCGCCAGACGGATGTCGCAGGCGAGCGCGAGCTCGCAGCCGCCGCCGAGGGCGAAGCCGTTGACGGCGGCGATCCACGGCTGGGGCGCCGCCTCGATACCGTTCATGATGGCCTGGCCGAGAGCCCCGAACCCCCGTGCCTGCTCGGCCGTCAGCACGCTCATCTCGGGGATGTCGGCGCCGGCGACGAAGGACTTCTCGCCGGCGCCGGTGAGGACGACGGCGCGGACGGACTCGTCCGCAGAGAGCTGCCGCACGGTGGCGAGCAACTGCTCATTGGTCGCCCGGTTCAGCGAGTTCAGCGCCTCGGGACGGTTGACGGTGACGACGGCGACGGCGCCCTTACGAGTGACCTCGACGGCCATGGCGTGCCCTCCTCAGGCCGCGGCTGGACTGGCTGCCGCCAACTCTATCGCAGGGCGAGCGGCGATGGATCGGCTTTGGGCCGTGGCTCGGCCTCGAGGCGGGACGACGGTGGCGACCTGCCCCGCGATTGTCATCCTGTACAGGACGGCCGACCTGTGGTGAGCTTGCCTGCAGAGCACGTGAACTGACGCCGACAGGGGGCCGCCGTGTCACAGCACCATCCGTCCGCTTCATCGTCGCGCGGCGCGCCGGTCGGAGCCGCCGGCGGCGGCGCGATCCTCGTGACGATCCTGCTTCTGGCGACGCTCGGCGCCGTCTCGCTCGCCGCCTGCGGGGGCTCGTCCAACGGCGCCGCGCCGGCCAGCCCGTCGGCTTCCTCGCCGACGGCCTCCACATCCACCCCACAGCCCTCCGGCGCCAGCCCGCTCCCCGGAACGCCGGAGCAGGCCGTGGCCGCCTTCTGGAAGATGGTCGACGCCGACGACTTCGCCGGCATCGCGGCGGCTTCCGCCCCCGGCGCCGTCGCGATCACCGCGGCCGCCGACGACATCGAGCGCGCGAAGCTCCTGCGCGTGGCATGGGTGCAGCAGACGACCGCCGGCGCGCAGGTCCAGGTGGACGTCCACATCGTCCCTTCCGGTGAGGTGACGCCGTGGGGCGAGGCCGGGCCCCACACCCTCTTCGTCGATCTGACCGAAGCGCCCGGAGGCGGGTGGCTCGTGGCCGGTTGGGGCACGGGTCCTTGACGGGGAAGCCGCCGGGGGGCGGCCGACGTCGCGGCGACGGCCGCTCCAAGCAGGTCGTGTCCCGCTAGGAGCGGAGCTTCTTGAGCGGCGCCACGCTGGCCATGAGCCGGCGCTCGGAGCCGTCGTTCTCGAAGTGCACGGTGACGATGCCGCCGCTCTGCATGGCCAGCACCGTCCCCTCGCCGAGGGTCGCGTGGAGCACGCGGTCGCCGGGCGCGAAGAACTGCTCCACGACCTCCTCGTCGAGCTCCTTCTTCTCGAGACCCGTGAAGGTACGGCCGGCGGCGCCGTCGACGTCGCTCCAGGCGTCCTCCCGTCCTCCCCGGCCGGTCCGTCCACCCGGGCTCCCGGCGGCGGCGCGGCTCCGTGAGCCGCTGCCCCAGCCGTCGCCGGAGCCGCCGCCCCAGCCTCCCGGCGACCGCCGGCCGATCGTCTGCCGCTCGGCGAGCTCGGTGGGGATCTCGTCGAGAAAGCGGGAGGGGACGTTGTACTGCGCGGCGCCCCACAACGTCCTCGCGCGCGCGTGCACGAGGTACAACCGGTCCATGGCCCGCGTGATGCCCACGTACGCGAGGCGGCGCTCCTCCTCCACGTTCTGCTCGTCCAAGGAGCGCTGGTGGGGAAACACGCCCTCCTCCATCCCGGCGATGAACACGACCGGGAACTCGAGCCCCTTGGCGTTGTGCAGCGTCATGAGGGTCAGCAGCGCGCTCGTGTCGGCGTAGGCGTCGGTGTCGCTGTACAGCGAGATCTCCTGAAGGAACGTCTCGAGGCTGGGGGCGTCGGCGCGCTTGTCGTACTCCGCCGCAACGCCGACGAACTCCTCGATGTTCTCGAGACGGCCTTCTGCCTCGAGCGTCTTCTGCGCCTTGAGGCCGTCCTCGTAGCCCGTCTCCTCGATGACGCCGCGGACGATCTCGGCGACCGGACGGCCGGCGTGCGTGGCCTGCAGGCCCTCGACGATCCCGGCGAAGGCCAGCAGGCCGTTGACTGCGCCGGCCGACAGCCCGGGCACATCGTCCGCGCCGCGCAGCGCGGTCCACAGGTTCTCCCCCACGCTCGCCGCGTGCGCCTGCAGGCGCTGCAGACTCGTCGCGCCGACGCCGCGCTTGGGCGTGTTGACGATGCGCAGCAGGCGCTGCGTGTCGTCCGGGTTCACGAGCACGGTGAGGTAGGCGACGATGTCGCGGATCTCGGCGCGCTCGTAGAACTTGGGCCCGCCGATCACCTGGTAGGCGATGGCGTAGCGGCCGAACTGCTCCTCGAGCACGCGGCTTTGCGCGTTGGTACGGTAGAGGACGGCGACCTCGTCGGGCCGGTAGGCCCGATCCGCGCCGTCCGCCTCCCCCTCGAGCAGCTTCTGCACCTCGCTGGCCACGAACTGCGCCTCGGCGCGCTCGTCGCCCACTTCCACGACCTGGACGAGCGCGCCCTCCCCCCGCGGCGTCCACAGGTTCTTGCCTTTGCGCCGCCGGTTGTGGGTGACGACCGCGTTGGCGGCGTCGAGGATCTGCTGCGTGGAGCGGTAGTTCTGCTCCAGGCGGATGACCTCCGCGTCGGGATGGTCGCGCTCGAACTCGAGGATGTTGCGGATGTCGGCGCCGCGCCACGAGTAGATGCTCTGGTCGTCGTCGCCGACCACGGCGAGGTTGCCGTGCGCGCCGGCGAGCAGGTTGGCGAGCCTGTACTGGGCGTGGTTGGTGTCCTGGTACTCGTCGACGAGGACGTAGCGGAACGCGCGCTGGTAGTGCTCGAGCCGGTCCGGGTAGCCCTCGAGAAGTTCCACGGTCTTCATGAGCAGGTCGTCGAAGTCCATCGCGTTCATCTCGGCGTGGCGTTTCTCGTAGAGCTGATACACGTCGGCGGCGATCTGCGCGAAGCGCCCGCCCTGCTCGCGGAACCGGGCGGGCCCGAGCAGCTGGTTCTTGGCGTCGCTGATCTGGCGGCTGATCGACTCCGGCGGGTACCGTTTGGGGTCGACGTTGAGCTCCACCATGCAGCGCTTGATGAGTCGCCGCCGGTCGTCCTCGTCGTGGATCGTGAAGGTGCTCTTGTAGCCCATACGCTGCGCCTCGCGGCGCAGCAGGCGCGCGCACATGCTGTGAAAGGTGCTGATCCACATGGTGCGCGCCACCGGCCCCACCAGGCCCTCGATGCGCTCCTTCATCTCGCCGGCGGCCTTGTTGGTGAACGTGATGGCCACCACCTCGTCCGGGCGCACGTGGTGCACCCTGAGGAGGTAGGCGACGCGATGCGTGAGCACGCGCGTCTTGCCGGAGCCCGCTCCCGCGAGGATGAGCAGCGGACCGTCCACGTGCGTGACCGCCTTGCGCTGCTCGTCGTTGAGGCCGGACAGCAGTTCCGCGCCGACGTCCACCATCTCAGACGCCCGCCACGTTCAGCAGCAGGCTGAGGCCGAAGGCGACGCCGCCGGCGAGCACGAGCTTCACGACGGAGGCGATGATGCGTCCGCGCGACACCCTGCCGAGGAACACGCCGAGCAGGACGAGTTCGACGGCCGCGACGCCCCACGCAGCGGCGAACGACGTGCCGACGCCGATCACCGGCTGCAGCAGCAGCGGCACGCACATGATGAGCCCACCGATGGCCGAGGCGAAGCCGGCGACTGAGGCGACGGCGAAGACCGCGTATCGCGCCGCTGAGCCGATGTCGGTACCTCCGAGCCGCGAGAGCGTGGACTCCTCAAGCTCGCGGAGCGCGCGCGCCCGCTCGGCCTGCTCTGAGAGATACGAACCGTAGAAGCCGGAAACGCCCAGACTGAGCGACGCGGCCGCGATCACGCCGACGAGCGAGCGGGGGTCGGCCACGCCCCCGAAATACGCTCCCGTGACGATGCCGAGGGAGGTCAGCACGCCGTCGAACGCGTTCATGGGGAAGTAGCGGCGCGCGATCTCGCCGACGTCGGCGATCGCGTGATAGTGCCGAAGGGTCTCGACACGGCGTCGCAGCCGCAGGCCGAGAGTGACCTTGGTCGCGCGGCTCATCCCCGGTTCACCTGGGTGCGGCCCGCGCGGCGTCAGCGCATCCAGCTGGCGCCGGAGTCTTGCGGAGTCTCGACCTCGTCGATGATGCGTTTGCCTGCCGAGACCTTGTCGATGGAGTGGATGCTGCCGCCGGCATCCTGGACGACCTCGGCGACGTCCTGGAAGTCGACGTCGTCGCCCTCCAGGGTGATCTTGATGTTCTCGACCTTGTTGTCGATCTCGATCAGCGTGATGTCGACGCCGTGGATGCCTTCGAGGTCGCCGAGCTTGTCGGCGAGGACGAGCATCGTGGGCTGGTGCGGCTTGAGGACGTCGAGCACGAGACGCCTGACCTCGCTCATCTGGTGATCACGCTCCGTTCAAAGGGTCGCCTGAGAGGGCAGCAATCGTAGCATACCCGCGCGCGCCCGCCGGTCACCCCGACCGATGACGGTTCGGGCGCCGGCGCACGCCGTCAGATCCCGGCGCCCTCGTCGAACCGCACCAGCTCCGCGAGCATGGCCTCGGTCTCGCGCAGCGCCGCCTCACGCTTGCCGCTGCGTTCCGGATGGATCTCGTCGAGCTCCTTCTCCATCTCGATGATGCGCGCCACCAGGCACTTGATCGCCTCCGCCACCGGGTCGGGAAGGTGCCGGTAGTCGATGTCCGGGATGCCCACCCGCTGCCCCTGCAGCAACACCGGCCGCCCGGGGTTGCCGACCACGGTCGAGTTCCTTGGCACGTCGCTCACGACGATGCTGCCGGCGCCGACCTTGGCGTTGTCGCCGACGCTGATGCCGCCCAGCACCTTGGCGCCGGCGCCGAAGACGACGTTGTCGCCCACGGTTGGATGCCGCTTGCCGGTCTCCTTGCCGGTCCCGCCCAGCGTGACCCCCTGGTAGATGGTCACGTTGTCGCCGATCTCCGTGGTCTCGCCGATCACCACGCCGGAGCCGTGGTCGATGAACAGCCCGTGGCCGATCCTCGCGCCCGGGTGGATCTCGATGCCGGTGACGAAGCGGTTGAGCTGGCTGACCCAGCGCGGCAGGATCGGCACGCCGATCGTGCGCAGCTTGTGCGCCAGGCGATGGAGCCACAGCGCGTGCAGGCCCGAATACGAGGTGAGGATCTCCAGTTTGGACGTCGCCGCCGGGTCGCGCTCCTGGACGGCGCGCACGTCGCTGCTGATCTCGTCGAGCGCCGTATGGACGTCCTGGGAGAGCGCGCCGACGACGCCGTTCACGGAGCGACAGCCACGCCGTCCCCTCCCGAGGAACCAGCACCCCGCAAGACCCACGCCCGCCATGGCCAGCAGTCTGCGGATCACGGCCGTCTCCTCCCCATGTCGGTGTGATCGGCGCGGCCGGCGGCAGCGCCGCCGCGCTTGCCGTACGGTATCACGCCTCGTTCATGCTCCCGGTGCGGAACCCGTCGAGGTCCAGGGCCGCATAGGTGAACCCCGCCGCGCGCGCGGCCCGGGCGAGCTCCTCCCGAAGGGCCAGCGCGCGCTCCAGGTCGCGGCGCTCGACCTCGAGGCGCGCCACGTCCCCGTGATGACGCGCCCGGCACTGGCGAAAGCCGAGGTCGTGCAGGGCCTGTTCGACGGACGCGACCGCCGCCAGCTTCTCCGGCGTGATCGGCTCCCCGTAGGGCACGCGCGAGGCCAGGCAGGCCTGCTGCGGCGCGTCCCAGGTGGGCAGGCCGAGCTCCTGCGCCAGCCGGCGTACCTCGCGCTTGCCGATGCCGGCCGCCAGGAGGGGTTGCAGCACGCCGCGCTCCGCGGCGGCGCGCATCCCGGGACGGTGGTCGCCGACGTCGTCGGCGTTGGCCCCGTCCACGAGGGTCGCGCCGCCGTGCGCCGCAGCCACCTCGGCCAGCCCGGCGAGCATGCCCTTCTTGCAGTGGTAGCAGCGCTCGCGCGAGTTCTCCACGAAGCGCGGATCGTCGGCCTCCGTCGTCTGCACGATCACGTGCTCCACGCCGAGGTCTGCGGCCATGGTCTCGGCCGCCGCAAGCTCCTCCGCAAGGAACGTCGCTGAGGTCGCCGTGACGGCGACCACACGAGCCGCACCGAGCGCCCGTACGGCGGCGGCGAGCACGAGGCTCGAGTCGACGCCGCCGGAGAAGGCGACGCAGGCGCGTGCGACGCCGTCGAACTGCGCCAGCAGGCGCTCGAGGGCGGAGGCTTCAGGCATCGAGATCGGCCAGCCCGGTGATCGTCGGTCGCTCACCGCACACCGGGCACGAAGGCACGCGTGCGATCTGCACCTCGGTGAACGCCATGGCGCCGCCGTCGAACTGCAGAAGGCGGTCGTAGAGCGGACGACCCGCGCCGGTGAGCACCTTGACCACCTCCAGCGCCTGGATCGAGCCGATGACACCGGGGATGGGACCGAGCACACCGGCCTCTGAGCAACCGATCGCGCCGGCGGGCGGCGGCGGCTCCGGGAACAGGCAGCGGTAGCAGGCGGTCTCGCCGCCCTTGATGGTCATCGCGAGGCCGCTCATGCGAAGCACCGCGCCGTCGACGAGCGTCTTGCCGCGCAGCACGCAGGCGTCGTTCAGCAGGTAGCGGGTGGGGAAGTTGTCCACGGCGGTGACGACGACGTCGTAACGGTCGAGCACGGCGAAGGCCGTGGCCGCCGTCAGCCGCGCCGTGTGCGGCTCAAGGCCGACCTCGGGATTGAGCGCCGCGAGACGCTCGGCCGCGACCTCGGCCTTGGCTCTCCCGATGTCCGCGGTCGCGAACAGGATCTGGCGCTGCAGGTTGGAGAGCTCGACGACGTCGTCGTCCACGATGCCGATCCGGCCCACGCCGGCGGCGGCGAGGTAGTAGAGGACCGGCGCGCCCAGCCCGCCGGCGCCCACGACCAGGACGGAGGCGGCACGCAGGGCGTCCTGGCCCCGCTCACCCACATCCGGAAGGACGAGCTGGCAGTCGTACCGCTGTCTCTCGCGACCGCTGATCCTCACGCGATCCTCATGCCTTCGGCTCCGGGAGGTCGGCGAAGAGCGGCGTCGAGAGATACCTCTCCCCCGTGTCGCACAGGACCGTGACCACGACCTTGCCCTTCATCTCCGGCCGGCGTGCGACCTGCCCGGCGGCCCACACGTTGGCTCCGGCGGAGATGCCAACGAGCAGGCCCTCGGTGCGCGCCAGGTCCCGGGCGGCGGCGAACGCCTCGTCGCTCGTGACCATGAGGATCTCGTCGTACACGGTGGTGTCGAGGACCTTGGGCACGAACCCGGCGCCGATACCCTGGATGCGGTGAGGGCCGGCGGGCCTGCCCGAGAGGACCGGGGATTCGGACGGTTCGACGGCGACCACCAGCACGTCGGGTCGCCGTTCCCTGAGGAGGGCGCCGACGCCGGTGAGCGTGCCTCCGGTACCGACGCCGGCGACGAGCGCGTCGACCTCGCCGCCGGTGTCGTCCCAGATCTCCTCCCCCGTGGTCCGCCGGTGGATCTCCGGGTTGGCGGGGTTGTCGAACTGCTGGGGGACGAAGGCGTCGTCGAGGTCGGCAGCCATGGCCACGGCGCGGTTCACCGCGCCGCTCATGCCCTCGGAGCCGGGCGTGAGCACGAGGCGCGCGCCGTAGGCTTTGAGCAGCGCGCGCCGCTCCACGCTCATCGTGTCGGGCATCGTCAGCACCAGCTCGTAGCCGCGCGCGGCGGCCACCATCGCGAGCGCGACCCCCGTATTGCCGCTGGTGGGCTCCACGATCGTCGTCTTGCCCGGCGCGATCAGCCCGTCACGCTCGGCGGAGTCGACCATCGCGAGACCGATGCGGTCCTTGACGCTCCCGCCCGGGTTCAGCGACTCGAGCTTGCCGAGGACCTCGGCGCCGGTCTCGTCCGAGATGTGGTTCAGCCGCACCAGCGGCGTGCGCCCGATGAGCTCGGTGATGCTCCCTGCCCTCTTCATGCCGTCTCCTCGCTAGATGTGGTACATCGGCGCCGCTTCCCGCAGGGCGTCCTCGCGCCGTACGAGGTCGCCGATCGTGGTCTCGGAGAGCACGTGCTCGAGCGCCTGCCGCGCCTCGATCCATACCGACGATGCGCCGCAGCGGTCCACCTGCTCGCAGCCGTGGTGGCTGCATTCGGCCGGCGACGGCACGCCGTCGAGGGCGACGACGACGTCGAGCACGGTGACGTCGTCGGCCGGCCGCGCCAGCGTGTAGCCGCCCGAGGCGCCCCGCCGGCTGCGTACGATGCCGCCGCGCCGGAGCGCCGCGAAGACCTGCTCCAGGAACTGGAGCGGCATGTCGCGGCGCTCGGCGATCTCGCCCAGCCGCACCGGCTTGCCCGGCTGTCGTGCCTCGACACGGGCCAGTTCGGTGAGCGCCCGCACCGCGTACCTGCTCTTCATCGAGATGTTCACGGTCCGCGCATCTCCCCGCACTCCCTCCGATACCCGATAATTTCAGTCGAGATTACGGGATAGCGCGCCCGCTGTCAATCGGCGCGGGGTTCGCGCCGCCGGCGCCGACGCCGCAGGACGACGCCGGCGAGCGCCGTCAGCGCCAGCGTGACCAGCGCCGCCCAGGCCATCCGGTAGACGACCACCCAGAAGAAGCTCGCACCGAGCGCGAGGAAGATCAGCGTGTCCTCGACGACGGCGTGCACCATGCTGAGGAACACGCTCATGATGAAGACCTGGCGGCGCCCGAGATCGTGGCGGCGCACATCGCGCACGATCACCCCCCCGCCGTAGGCCAGGCCGAACAGGAAGCCGATGAGGGTCGGCGCCGCCGAGCGTTCATCCAGGCCCACGTGCCGCACCACACGCGCCCATGCGCGCACGACGCCGCGAAACGCGCGCGTGCCCTCGAACAGCTCGAGCGCCACCATGATGGGCACGACGATCACGAAGACCCTGAGCAGCAGGTCGGCTGAGCCGGTCGCGAACTCGCGCAGGAACCCGGTCATGACGCCAACCCCATCAGCGCGTCGGCGACGATCGCCGCCGCGAGACCGGCCACGATGCGCAGGGCGCCGAACGCGAAGCCGTTCATGCCCGCCTTGTGCAGCACGGCTCCCTCGACCACGAGGTTGTGGCCGATGAGGATGGCGACGGCGAGGACGGTCACCTGACGCGCGCTCAGGTCAAGCGCCTGCATCGTCCCCACCGCGGCGTAGATGTTGAGCACGTAGCCGACCACGAGCGGGACCGCCGCGTCGCCCGGCAGACCGAGCGCCTGCATGAGCGGCCGGGCGACGTCGGCGAGCCGGCCGATCACGCCCAGCCGCTCGAGCGCCAGCGTGATGCCGTAGGCCGGGATCATGACCTTGGCGAGGTCCCAGAAGGTCTGCAGCCCGGCGACCGCGCCGAGACGCAAGTCGCGGCGCGCCGTCGCGGCGAAGCCTCGAGGAGGCGGCGGGAGAGGCGCGCCCGGTGGCGTGTGATCGGATCCGGTCATGCGCGGGGATTCTCGCACGGCGGCGGCGGCACGTCATCGCCGGCCGCCATGGCGACCGCGTCCGGGACAACGTCACCGCCGCATCCCCCGCGTCACCCTTGAGGCTCACCGGGGCCGAAGCGCACGATGCGGGCATGCCCCGTCCGCACACAGCACCCTCACTCGTCATCATCCTCACCAGCCTCGTCCTCCTTGTGGTGGGCTGCGGTGATCCTGCGATGCAAACGCCCGTCGCGGCACCATCCGACGTGCACCTCGCCGAGGCGGCGGGCGCTTCACTCCCCGCCACATTGCCGGCGCCGCCGGCCGGCGACGGACGACTGGACGCGGCGCGCGCGGTGTACCTGTACTGCCGGCTGGTCGGCCGCGGCCAGTTCGCGCGCGCCAGCGCCCTCTGTTCCCACCACCACCTCTGGTCGCGCCGCGCCTTC
>CAZJGT010000008.1:27158-30265 GCA_964545565.1 uncultured Thermoleophilia bacterium | reverse complement strand
CCGTGCGTGATGCCGTGAGTGGTGCCGGACCTCGAACGCATCTACCATGGCCCCGCCGGCGCACCGGGCTCCTCCAGGCCCGGCGGACCTCAAGCTCAGGCTCAGCGTACAAGATTGCCCGCGGCGTCTCAGGCGCCGGCGGCGGGCGCCTCGCAGGTTCAGGCGCCGGCGGCGTCCGAGAGCTCGATGGGCTGCACGCCGCCGTGGTTGCGCAGCGAGCGCTCGGCGGCCTCCAGTGAGGCGACCACCTGGAGCCCGGCAAGGCCGTCGGTGATGGGCCGCTTGCCGGTGGTGACGCACTCGATGAAGTGGCTCGCCTCGGCGAACAGCGGCTCCACCGTGTCCAGTTTGGGAGCCACGATGTCGCCGGTGCGGTACGAGAGGTGGAACTCGCCGAACGTCTGCGGATCCTTGTAGTCCACGCCGTGGTCGAACACCTTGACCTTCTCCACGCTCTCGGTGTCGTCGTACAGGGCCATGCGCTGGCTGCCGACGATCACCGTGCGGCGCAGCTTGACCGGCGAGAGCCAGGCGATGTCGACGTTGGCGATGACCCCGGAGGGGAAGCGCAGGTTGACGAAGGCCACGTCGGGGATGTCCGGCACGATGCAGCCGCGGCCGGTGACGTAGACACTCTCGGCCGCCTCGCCCAGCCAGTAGTACAGGATCGAGAGGTCGTGCGTCGCCAGGTCCCACACCACGCTGACGTCCTTCTGGTGCAGGCCGAGGTTGACGCGCGACGAGGTGATGAAGTGGATGTCGCCGAGCCGGCCGCCGTGGATGAGATCGCCGAGCTTGCGCACCGGCGGGCTGAACACGAAGGTGTGGCCCACCATGAGCGTGAGCCCGGTCTGGTGGGCCAGCTCCACGAGCTCCTCCGCGTGGGCCGTGGAGCTCGTCATCGGCTTCTCGACGAAGACGTGTTTGCCGGCCTCCAGCGCCGCCTTGGCGAGCGGGAAGTGCGTGGAGATGGGCGTGGCGATGACCACGGCGTCCACGGCGGCGTCGGCGAGCACCTCGTCGTAGCTCTCCGTCGTCGCCTGCGACGGGTTGCGACGACGTACCTTCTCGAGGGCCTCAGCGCGGGGGTCGCAGACCCACTTCACCGAGACGCCCGGCACCTCCATGTAGTTGCGCAGAAGATTGGGGCCCCAATACCCGTGCCCGATGATCGCCACAGTCGTCATTTCGCCCCCGCGGATAGCGCTCACGCAGCTCCGTGCCCAAGCAGGGCCGCCGGAACCGTGCGCAGGCACAGCGAGGCGTCCACCAGGGCGTCGCGTGAACAGTCGTACAGGATGTCCTGGAACACCATGTCGTCGAAGCTGACGCGGCTGCGCCCGTCCACCTGCCACACGCCGGTGATGCCGGGCTTCACCTCCAGCCGACGACGATGCCAGGGCTGGTAGGCGGCGACCTCGTAGGGCAGCGGGGGCCGTGGCCCCACGAGACTCATGTCGCCGATGAGAACGTTCCAGAGCTGCGGCAGCTCGTCCAGCGAGTAGCGCCGCAGCAGGCGGCCGACGTCGGTGACGCGTGGGTCGTCGACCATCTTGAAGACCTCTTCGTCCTCGCCCTCGATGCGCTGCGTTCTGGTCTCGGCCTCGCCGTTGATGAGCGCGTGCATGTAGTCGCGGTGCGCCGCCGTGTCCGTCCCGTTCCGCATGCTGCGGAACTTGTAGAACTTGAAGGGCTCGCCGTTCAGCCCGATACGCTCCTGGGCGTAGAACACCGGACCACGCGACGTGAGCTTGACGGCCATGCCGATGGCGATCATGAGCGGCGAGAGCACCAACAGCGTACCCGCCGAGACGATGATGTCGAAGGCGCGCTTGACGGGAGCGCGACGCCGCTCGCCCGGCACGCGGTGCGTGTGCACCACGGGCGCCTCGAACAGGTCGATGAGCAGACGCCGCCCCGTGAGCGGGCGCAGACGGTTGGAGACCACGTACACCGTGGTGCCCTGCTGCTGGCCCACGGCGATGAGGTCCAGCGTCTGGGTGAGCGTGAGGCTGCCGGCGTCGACGAAGAGCGTGCCGTACACCGGCCGGCCGCTGTCGGTGTGCTCGCGCAGGTACTCCGTGACGCGAGCGACCACGCGCTGCTCCCGGCCGCCGTCCACGAGCGTCACGCGGTTGAAGCCCCTGAGCATCATGAGGCGCTCGCGCAGGGGCTCGGTGCGGTAGGGCCAGCCGACGACCAGCGTGCGCCCCATGTCGGCGCGGAAGCGCGCCCCCAACACGCGCGGCAGCACGACCGTGCGCACGATCGCCGCGAACAGGAAGAACAACCCGAAGGTGCCCACGACGACGATGCGCGACTGGAAGGCGATGGGCAGGTGCAGCAGGTACACCGCCAGCGCGCTGACGGCCGCCGACCAGAGGCCGGCCTTGGCCAGCGTGAGCAGGTGCAGGGCGCGCAGCGAGAGCAGCTCACGCTGGTACAGCCCCATCGCGTAGAACACCAGGAAGGTGATCGACAGCGGGACGAGCATGGACCAGTTGGGGTTGAAGGCGGCGTCCTCCCCGGTGCTCAGAACGGCGTCGCCGCGAACCGTGAGGGCGAGACCGTAAGCGATGAGGCCGAGGCACAGGTCGGTGAAGAAGAACCAGCGCGCCGGGTGGAGCCGCGGAGACACGGCGGCCGTCTCTTCGGGCTCCACGGGGATGAGCCGAGGCTCGGCGACGGCGGCGTCGAACGACCGCTGTTCCGTGTTCGGCGCCCGCATGGCCGTCATGCTCTTCCCTCCCTCGTCTGCGCAACGCCCCGGCGCCGGATCAGGTGAGTGCCTGCTCCAGCGCCGCGACGACGTAGGCCCGTTGTGTGTGGTCGATCTCCGGGAACATGGGCAGCGAAAGGATGCGCTCCGCCCGGCGTTCGGCGACCGGGAAGTCGCCCACGGAATAGCCCAGCCCCTGGTAGGCCGGCTGCACGTGCAGCGGCACCGGGTAGTGGATCCCGGACTCGACGCCCCACTCTCCCAGTCGCTGCCGCACCGCGTCCCTGTCTTCGACCATCACCACGTACAAGTGGTAGACGGCTTCGATGGCGTCGCCAAGCTGCGTGACCGCCACCCCGTCCCTTCCCGCCAGGGCGGAATCGTAGTC
>CAZJGT010000008.1:14961-27058 GCA_964545565.1 uncultured Thermoleophilia bacterium | reverse complement strand
GGCTGCCCGTACAGGTGCACGGGCACGACCGCGGTGGTGCGCGGCGTGACCGCGGGCCCGACGGCTGCGGTGTCCATGAGACCGTTGCTCTCGAGGCAATCCACGAAGACGGGCGTAGCGCCCACGTGGCTCACGGCCTCGGCGGTGGCGATGAAGGTGTTGGCCGGCACGATGACCTCGTCGCCGGGACGTACCCCGGCGGCGATCAGGGCAAGCTTGACGGCGTCGGTGCCCGAGCTCACCCCCACCGCGTGGCTGCAGCCGCAGAAGGCCGCGAAGGCCTCCTCGAACCGCCGCAGCTCGGGGCCCATGACGTAGGCGGCCCTCTCGAGGACGGAGGCGAAGGCGGCGTCGAACTCCACCCGCAACTCGACGGCTTGGATCTTGAGGTCGACGAACGGCACATGCATGGTCGCCAGTCCATCGCCCCGGTGTTGGGTAGTGGCGCCCGCTCTGCCCACTTCTCGCCCCCGGATCGGCTGGTTTACGGGCCTAAGAGTACCCCGCCCCGGTGACGGCCAAAAGGGGGTCATCCGTCTAGGAGTTGCCACTGTTGGCGACGTTGACGACCCGAATCGCCGTCGCCGTCACCGTCCCCAAGACTGGAGACGTGCGCGCAGCGAAGGCGAGCCCCCTCGACACGGAACTGTAGCCAGAAATGGCTACAGTGCGTCCACCACCACGGACTCGCGACGGATCCGGTTCAGCCCCCGGGTCGGCGCCTGAACGAGCGCCGCTCGGGCCGCTTCTTCTGGGCCCTCTCGTGAGCGGCGATCAGGGTGGGGATCTGGCGCCGCCAGTCGAGCGCCTCCTCCATCCGCCGGCGGCCGAGACGCCCCATCTCGGCCCTGCGCTGCTCATCCTCCGCCAGCGCGACGATCTGGCGGGCGAGGTCGGTCTCGTCGTTGGGCAGCGCGTACACGGAGGCTTCGCCCGCGGAGCGGCGACCCTCGGTGAGGTCGAACTGCACCGATGCCTTGCCGAGGGCCATGTAGTCCATGATCTTCGTCATGGTGGAGGCGTCGTTGAACGGCGTCTTGGGGTCCGGGTTCACGCACAGGTCGCAGGTGGAGAGCCGTCGCAGCAGCTCCTCGTCGGAGACGCGCCCCGGGAACTCGACGTAGTCCTCAACCCCGAGTTCGCGGCTCAGGCGTCGCAGCCCCTCGACCGCCGGGCCGCCGCCGATGATGGTGAAGGAGAAATCGTGTCGTTCGAGGTCGTGGACGAGGATGCGCACGGCGCGCAGCAGATAGTCGATCCCCTCCTGCTCGCCCATCGTGCCGACGTACCCCACGAGGTAGCGGCGTCCCTTCTTGTACGCCGGCTCCGGCGGCGTCTCGACGAACCGCGAGAGGTCGGGGCCGTTGCGCACGACGAAGACGTCCTCGGAGCGCTTGTGGCCGCGAGTCAGGGCGATGGTGCGATACGACTCGTTGGTGGCGATCACCACGTCGGCGACGGCGAACGTGAGGCGTTCGGCGAGCCGCAGCGCCTGGTAGAAGACGTCTCTGCGCTCGTACTTGGCCTCGTACAGCTCGGGCGAGATGTCGTGGTGATCGAACACCACGCGAGCCCCATACAGGACCTTGAACCAGGCGGCCACGATGAACAGCAGGTCCGGCGGGTTGCACACCTGCACGACCTCGAAGCCGCGCTCGCGCTTCACGCGGCGCGCCAGACGCCACTCCCGCCACAGCGCCGCCGCGTACTCCACGACATAACCGCGCGGCGAATCGGCCTCCAGCGGCATGTCGTGGCGATACACATGGACGCCCTCGAGGACCTCATGCCGCGCCGTCGCGCCCTTTCCCTTGGGCGAGATGACGGAGACGCGGTAGCCGGCGGCGGCGAGCGCGCGGCACTCCATCCACACCCGCCGGTCGAACGGCACCGCGAGGTTCTCGACGATGATCAGGACGCTACCAGGCGATGCCACGGGTCTCCCGTCCGGAGTCGTCGCGGAACAGCCCCGCCAGGTCGACGACGGGCTTGCGGTCGGCGCCGGAGAGCGCCTCCGAGAACGCCGGCGACGCGTAGGTGACCACCGTCACGTCGGCCCACGAGACGACGTCCGCGGCCGACTCCGCGAGCAGCGCCTCGAAGTGCGGCAGGTTGGCGTGGATGTAGGCGAGGTTGGTGCCCATGAGGTGGGCGTGGTTCACGTCGCGGTCGTAGATGCGCACCTCGCATCCCTCGCCGAGGAGGCGCTTGACGAGCGGCACCGCCGGGCTCTCGCGCAGGTCGTCGGTGCCCGGCTTGAAGGCGAGTCCCAGCACCCCGACGCGGCTGGGACGATCGGCGAGCAGCGCCTGAAAGGCCAGTTCTATCTGCTGGGCGTTGCTGAGCGGGACGCTCTCGAGCAGCGGGACCGGCACATCGAGCCGGCGTGCCTGGGCCAGCAGGGCGCCGACGTCCTTGGGCAGGCACGATCCGCCGTAGGCGAAGCCGGGCCGCAGGTACACCGGCGAGACGTTCAGCTTGGTGTCGCGGACGATCACGTCCATCACGTCGCGCCCGTCCACGCCGAACGCCTTGGCCAGCCGGCCCATCTCGTTGGCGAAGACGATCTTGGTCGCATGCCACGCGTTGGCGACGTACTTGATCATCTCCGCGACCGCCGGTTCGACGACGACGACCGGCGCAGGCACCGCGGCGTAGAGCTCGCGCACCCGGCGCTCCGCCGTCGCGTCGTCGGTGCCGATGATCGTGTAGGCCGGCGCGTCGTAGTCGCGGATCGCCGAGCCCTCACGCAGGAACTCGGGGTTGAACGCCAGGTGCACCTCGGCGCCCTCGTCGGCGAACTGCTCCGCGCAGCGGGCCAGTGTGCCGGGCGGCGCCGTGCTCCTGAGCACCACCACGTGGGCCCTGCCGAGATCCTTGACGGCGGCGGCGATCTCGCTGCACACCCTGGTGACGTACTGCAGGTCCGGCTCGCCGTTGGCCTGCGGCGGCGTGCCCACGGTGATCATCGAGACGTCCGTCGCCGCCACCGCGGCGCGCGCGTCGGTGGTGGCCTCGACGCGGCCGTCGGCCACAGCCTGCTCGAGGAGTACGTCGAGCCCCTCCTCCACGATCGGCGAGCGCCCGGCGGCGACGCCGGCCACCTTGTCGGCATTGACGTCGACGCCGACCACCTGGTGACCGTCGCGGGCGAGGCAGGCGGCGGTGACCGCGCCGACGTAGCCCAGCCCGAAGATGCTGATCCTCATCGCTGTCCGCCCTCCTTCACGAGCAGAGTGACCAGCGCGTGCAGCATGGTCGCCTGACCCCAGTGCAGCATCGGAGTCCTGTTGACGACCAGCCGGCGGCGCTGGAAGTAGAAGAATCCATCGGCATCCTGCATGTTCTCGATAGTCCACACCGCGACCTGCCTCGCCCGAGCGAGCGCGCGCTCGTCGTCGCGCGCCCCGGCGATCAGCACAAGGGTCTCGATCGCCTGCGCGGCGCACTGGATGTCGACGGGCCAGGTGCGATCCCAGTAGTAGCGCGGCGTGCCGTCGGCGAGGAAGAAGTGGTCGCAGAAGAAGTCGGCGCCGCGCCTGAACGCAGCGAGGTGGGTGTCGTCGCCACTGGCCCGCATGTACTCCCACAGCGATTCGAGCACGTACCCGGTGTGGAAGTTGTCCACCCAGTGCAGGTTCTCGGCCTCGCCGTACCACCAAGAGCCGTCGTCGCGTTGGGCGCCCACCGTAGAGGCGACGGCGGCCGCGGCGACCTCGAGGCACCGGGGATCGCCGCCCGCGGCTCCCGTGCGCGCCAGCGCCGCCGCGGCCAGCATGCTGGCGTTGTGCACGCAGCGGTACGACGACGGGATGTAGCTGATGCAGATGCCCGCGCCCTCGGGGCGGCGTTGGAGGTCGGCGAGGATGAACGCCGCCACTCCTTGCGCGGCCTCCAGGTACGCGGCCTTGCCGGTGACCTCCCAGGCATCGAGAAAGGCGTGGGCGATCAACGCCGTCCACACCACGGTGGGTTCGCCCTTGGGCAGGTAGAAGACGCGCGACTGGTAGTCGAAGTGGTTGCCCCAGCAGAGCCCCGAGTACCCCGGGCTCGCGTGCTCCACGAGCCACTCAAGGCAGCCCTCCGCCGCCGCGAGGTGGCGAAGGTCGCCGTCGCGGCGGTAAAGCTTGAGGTACGCCCGGGCCAGGTAGCCGACGCCCTTGGTGCTGGTCGCCGGCTTGATGCCCAGCAGCGGCCGCAGGTTCCATGGGAACCGGCGCACGCCCTGCTGCAGCACCTGCCGCGAGAAGGGGGTGACCGCCAGCGGCCGAGCCCAGGAGCTGAGCCCGTCGAACGGGTCGTAGGCTGCGTAGTCGTGACCCTCCAGCCAGGCGTCGAGGCGAGCGATGCTCCCGGTGAGCACGTCGCCGACGGGGCCGGCGCCCATCACGCGACCTCTCCGGGCCGGCGCGCGGCGGCGCCGGCATCGGTGAACCAGTCGCTGTCGCGGGCGGCGACGCCGGTCTGCGCCTCGCGGACCTGGTCCACCACGGCGAGCAGCCGTTCGGCCGCCCGCCGCGGCGTGAAGTGCTCACGCGCGAAGCCCTGGGCCCGCCGGCCCAGCCGCGCGCGCAGCTCCGGGTCGCCCGCCAACGTCTCCAGCCGGGCGGCGAGGGCCGTCGGACGCGGATCGGGAGTCACGAGGCCGTGGACCCCGTCCTCGAAGAAGTCCTCCAGACCGCCCACGCGCGAGGTGACGATCGCCATGCCGTAGGCCATCGCCTCCAGCACCGTGGCGGGCATGCCCTCGCCGTGGACGGTCGGGAACAGGTACACGTCGCTCGCCGCCATCACCCGCCGTTTCGCGTCTCCCCTCACGTCGCCGAGAAAACGCACCTGCTCCACCCCCCGCTCGTTGACCCAGCGCGCGGCGCCCGGCAGGTCCGGACCGTCACCGGCGACGTTCATGCGCAGGTCGAACCCGCGTGCCCGCGCCAGACGCACCGCCTCGAGCGCCTCGTACACTCCCTTGTCGGCACGAAGCCGCGAGAGGAAGAGGACGTTGAGCGATCCGTCGCCGCGGCCGGACGTCGGCACGCCATCGGGCGCGACGCCGGCGTCGGTCCCGCCGGCGTCCTCCCCGCCGGCGTCGCTTCTGCCGGCGTCCGCGGCGCCGAGCGCATCCTCGGCCACCGCCGTCGTCGCCGTGTGGACCGGCCCGCGGTAACCCCAGCGGCGCAGCGCGGCGCGGAACCGGCCGGCCAGCACGATGGCGGCATCGGCATCCAGCAGCGATGCCGCGAAGGCGCGCCCGAGGCGACCGTCGATGGTGCGCTCCGTGTGGTCCTGCCAGCCGCGGACGAACACGATCACCAGCCGTCCGCGTGCCCGCGCCGCCCGGACCACTGCGCCGTCCCGCACGAGTGACCGGAGGTCGAGGCTCGGGTTCACGATGAGCACGCCTCGCTCGTCGGCGCCGAGATCGCGCCACAGGCCGGCGCCGTCCCGGACGAGCCGGGCGCCGGCGGCGAGCGCCCCGCGCTCCCCGAGGCGCTTGCCGGTCACGAAGAGACGCGTGTCGCCGGGCAGGTGGGGCGCGAGGCGATCGTAGAAGTGCGCCACGCCGCCTCCCCGGCGCAGGTCGGGGACGGTGATCAGGATCCCCATGCGCCACCCGCTCCGGACGACCCGCGCGTCGCCTTGCGCCAGCGGCGCCCGGCCGTCCCCGTCGCGGTCGCCTCTTCGTACACGCGCCTCCATCCATCCACCATGCGCGGCACGGTGAACAGCCGCCCGAGTCGCGCGCGTCCCCGCTCGCCCATCGCGCGGCGGAGCTCCGGATCCTCCCGCAGGCGGTGCAAGTCGCGCACGACCGCCTGTGGTTCTCCGGGCGGCACGACGAAGCCGGTGACGCCGTCCTCCACGACCTCCCGGTTGCCCCCGCTGTCGGTACAGATCACGGGGAGGGAACAGGCCATGTACTCGAGCAGGCTGTTGGAACAACCCTCACCATGCACGGCGTTGTCGGTGAGCAGGACGCCGACATCGGCGTGCCGCACCAGGTCGAGAGCCTCGAGACCGGCGTCGACCATGGCCAGGCGGCCCGAGCGCATGAGCGGCGCCGCCAGCCGCGCGAGCCGCAGCCGGTCGCCGCCGCCGCCCGCGCAGACGAAGCGCCAAGCGCCGTCGTCCGCGGAGGCCGTGACCAGGCGCGCCGCGGCGATGAACGACGTGAAGTCCTTGGCCGGCTCCATGCGACCGGTCATGACCACGGTGAAGGCCCGCGGCCGTCGGGCGCCGTCAGAGGCGGGCGCAGCTGCCTCCAGGCGCTCCAGCCGGGCCGGGTCGAAGCCGTTGTAGACCACCCGGCCCTTGTCGGCGGCCACACGCCAGGCGCGCAGCCCGGCGAGGCTGTTGGCCACCACGAGACGCGAAGCCGCGATCCCCGCCCGTCGCGGGACCACGAAGCGCGGATTCACCGTGGCGTTGCGGATGGTGCCGTCGACCACCGGGACGCGGTACGCGGCGGCCACCGGCAGCGCCGCCGCCACGCTCATCCATCCCCAGGTGTGCAGTACATCCGGTCGCCACGACCGCACCAGATCCCACAGGCCCAGCACCGGTGAGGGATCGAAGCGCCCGCGGCGTTCGCTGAGGTCCACGGGCACCCCCTGTTCGCGCAGCACGCGCACGTACGGTCCGCCCCCCAGACCCCAGACGCGGACCTCGACATCCTGTGGCAGGCTGCCGGCCAGCAGGGCAAGCTGTCTCTCGGCGCCACCGTTGGGGAAGCTGTCGCGCAGCATGAGGACCTTCATCGCACGCCCTCTTCATGCAGCCGGTCGTCGAACAGGGCCTCGTACTGCGCGCAGGCGGCGTCCGCGCCGTGCACACGGGCGGCGTAGGCGGCGCAGCGCCCGCCGATCTCGAGCCGTGTCGCGTCGTCCCGCACCAGGCGCTCCAGCAGATCGGCCATCACCGCCAGGTCGCCGCCGGCGCAGGCGCCGAGCTCACCGCTGCCCAGCAGTCCGTTGGGGTCGACGCTCAGCGACACGGTGGGTCTGTGGCGCGCCCAGCCCTCGAGCATCACGTTGGAGAGCCCTTCCCAGGCCGCTGTGTTGACCACGACGCGCGAGCGGGCGATCAGCGCGAGCGTCTCCTCGTGCGGCAGGTTGCCGGCCACGACGACGTTGGGGAGCGCGCCCAACCTGCCCAGCGCCTCTTCCGCCGCGACTCCCACGATGCGACCCACGACCGCGAACCGCACCCCGTCCGCCCTCTCCGCGAGGCCGACCAGCTCCGCCAATCCTTTGCGGCTGCGATCCTCCCGGTGGACGTTGCCGACCCAGACGGCGTCGTAGTCCGGCGGTGCGGCGGGCGTCTCGCCGGCCGGCACGGAGACGATGTTGGGGATGAGCAGATGCCGCAGGCCCATGCGCGCACAGAGCGCGCTCTGGCCCTCGTGCTGGGTGACGATCCAGTCGGCGGCATCGATGGCGCCGCGCTTGAAGTACGCGTACTCGAGCCTCCCCGCGATGCCCGCGGCCGGACCGGAGCCCAACCCGTACGGCAGCCGGCCGAGGTCCTCCACGAGGTCCTTGTCGTTCGCCAGCCCGAGGAGGCCCACCGCTCCGGCGCGCCGTGCCGCGCGCATGACGACCGGCGTGAAGTGGGCGCGGCCGCGCACGTAATAGACGTCCGCCGCCTGCTCGAGCAGGCGGCGGTACAGGTGAGGTGCGCGGTACGTCACGGAGCGCAGCACACGCACTCCCTTGGCCCTGCTCCACCCGGAGACGAGACGCACCCCGTCCACGGTCCTGGTGTCCCCCTCGTACCCGGGCACCACCAACGAGACCTCGTGGCCGCGGGCCGCGAGCGAACGGGCCAGCAGCGCTACCTGCCGCTCCGCGCCCCCCGTGGTGCCGCCGACGAGGCCCCTCTCCGAATGATTGACGCAACACACCTTCACCTGTCGACCCTCCGGGTCGGACGCGCCTCGAGTACCGCTCATCACAACCCATGATGGCCCGGCCGGCACCGGCACGCCGAATGCCGTGGCGTGTGCCCGGCGCTAGGATACGGGGACGCTCGAGCCCCGCGCAACACGCCGGCCCTCTGCTACCATGGCCGGGGCGTCGCGCGAGCTCCCGGCACGCCCGTAGCCACGCCGACACGGTCAAGGAGAGCGCTTGAGAAACCCGCAGGACGAGTCCGGCGCTCACGACGCGAGGCACCGGCCTCGCGTCTCGTTCGGCATCATCGTCTTCAACGGTGAGCCCTTCACCAGCTACTGCCTTCGCGCCCTCTACCCGTACGCGTACGAGATCATCGTGGTGGAGGGCGGCCACGAGGGCACGGTCGATGTCGCCACGCCGGACGGTCACTCCACCGACGGCACCCTCGACGCCATCCGGACCTTCATCGCCGAAGAAGACCCCGAGCACAAGGTCAAGCTGGTGACGAGAGACGGCTTCTGGCCCATGACCGACGAACTCGGCCGGCGGCGCACGGCGCAGTCTCGCGCGTACGCCGAGCTGGCCACCGGCGACTACCTGTGGCAGGTGGACATCGACGAGTTCTACCTGCCCGAGGACATGAGCCGCGTGCTCGACCTTCTCGAGTCGCATCCCGAGATCACGCAGATGTCCTTCCCCTTCATCGAGTTCTGGTCGCGCCCGAGCTACACCCTAGGATCGTCCAGACTCCTGCGCAAGAACGAGGTGCACCGGCTCTTCAAGTGGGGCGAGGGCTACACCTACGTCACGCACCAGCCGCCGATCGTCCACGACAGCGAGGGTCGGGACCTCCGAACCCTGAACTGGGTCCAGCCGGAGACGACCAGACGCCTGGGCATCGTGATGCGCCACTACTCACATCTGCTTCCGTCCCAGATGGAGCAGAAGGCGCGCGTGTACCGGCGCCAGGATCCGAAAGGGCTCGGCGAGTCGCTCACCTGGTACGAGCAGAGCTACCTGACGTTGCGCCGTCCGTATCACGTCGAGCGCCACTACTACTGGCCCAGCTGGCTGCAACGCTACGACGGGCCGCACCCGCCGCAGGTGCTCGCCATGATGGACGACATCGCCGCGGGGCGGCTCGACGTGCAGCTGCGCCCGACCGACGACGCCGAGCGGCTGCTGCGGAGCCCCTGGTACCCCGTCGGGGCCCAGGGGCTTCGCGCCGTCGAGCCCGTACGCCGGCTCTGGCGCTTCGGCCGGCCGCCGCTCGCCGGCCTCCTCCACGGGCGCGTGCCCAAACGACTGCGTCGGCTCTGGGAGGAGCCGCAGCACGCCTCCCCGCGTGCGGAAAGCGACGGACCTTCTGAGAGGCTCACCGGCACCGGCCCCCACAGCGGCACTGGCGCCGGCATCGGCGCGACTGGGCCGTCCCCCAGCGTCGTCTGTCTCGCGCCGTACTTCGAATACCCGCATGGGATGGCGGCCAGCAACCGGCTCCGGCTCGTGACTCGCGCCCTGCTCGAGCAGGGCGCGAGGGTGCGCGTGATCTCGGTGCTGCCATCGGGCCGTGCGCACGCCGCTAGCAACCTCGTGAGACGGGGACGGGACGGGGGCGTCGACTTCGAGTACGTGGCCCGATCGCCTCTCAAGGCACTCAGCTTCGCCGGGCGCAGGTACGACGAAGTCCTCGGCTGGGCCGGCGCCCCGCTGCGCCTTCTCCAGTTGCGCCGGGCGGGCGAGCTCGACGCAGTCTACCTGTGGCCGCGCACGCACTACTGGACGCCCGCGCGACAAGCCCTGCTCGCCATGGCGAGGCTTGTCGGAGCGCCGGTGGTACTGGAGGCGAGCGAGCAGCCGTGGTCGCTCTCCGACGAACAGGGCTGGGTGGACCGCCGCGTCTCACCGCTGTCGGGCATCGACGGCGTGATAGCCATCTCGGAGTTCCTGGTGACGTGGGTCGACGCGGAAGCGCAGCGCATCGGCAGAGCGGTCAGATCGCTTGAGGTACCTATCGTCGTCGATCCCTACGAGCAGGCTCCGTCACCCTACCCGAACGGCACTCCCCTCGTCGCATTCGCGGCCTCCCCGGCGTACGCCACCACGGCTGAGTTCATCCTGGAGGCGATGGCGCTCGTGTGGGCCCGGCACCCCGCCTGCCGCCTGGCCGTCACCGGGATCGACCCCATGAATGCGAAGGGCTCCTGGCTGCGCGACCTGCATACCGCCCGCGGAGAGGACCAGCGCATCGAGCTGAGGGGCCAGCTGCCCCGCTCGGGCCTCCTCGACCTGTATCAGGAAGCCTCCGCCCTCCTCGCGCCGCTCTTCGAAGACACACAGTCCGTGGCACGTTTTCCCACCAAGATCGGGGAGTACCTCGCGGCCGGTCGGCCCGTCATCACGAGCGCCGTCGGCGAGATCCCAAGGTACTTCGAGGACGGCGTGAACGCGTTCATCGCGGCGCCGGGTGACCCCGAGGCCTACGCCGACAAGATCATCCAGGTGCTCGACGATGCCGAAGCCGCGGCGGCCATCGGCCGCGCGGGACGGCGGCTCTGCGAGGCCGCCTTCGACTACCGCGCCCACGGCGCGGCCCTCCGCGAGTTCTTCGAGAGCTTCGACGACCGTGCCGCGGCGGGCCGGGAGGCGCCCCGATGATCCATCCCGTCTACCGATATCGCCTGTGGCGTCTCGGCGCGCTGCCCAAGCTGAAGGCGCTGCGCGCCTTGCAGTGGGCGCCCGCCGACGAGGTCGAGCGCCTGCAGCGTGACCGGACGACCGCTCTGCTCCGCCATGCGCACGCGCACGTCCCGTACTACCGCGACGTCCTCGAGACGTGCGGCGCCGTCGATGCGAGCGGACGCGTGGACCTCGACGCCTTCACCGCCATCCCCTACCTCGACAAGGACATCATCCGCGGCAGGAGCGAGGAGCTGGTCTCCGACGACCTCGACCGGCGCCGCTGGATCCGCAACTATTCGGGCGGCTCGACCGGCGAGCCGGTCGCCTTCGTGCAGGAGCACGAGAAGAAGGCCGGCGAGGGGCGAGCCGTCACCTTTCTCTTCGACGAGTGGTCGGGCCGCAGGCTGGGCGACCGCTGGGCGCTCCTTTGGGGTTCGGAGCGCGACCTCGGCGGCGCGCCCAGCCTGCGCAGGAGGTATCGGCGCCACACGCGGCGCATGCTCGCCCTCAACGCGTTCGGCATGTCACAGCAGCGCATGAGCGATTACGTGGCGGCTCTCAACGAGTTCCGCCCGCGGCACATCCTCGCCTACGCCGGCAGCCTCTACGAGCTGGCGCGCCACATCCGCGACAACGACCTGAGCGTCCATTCTCCCAACGGCATCATGACCTCCGCCGAGAGCATCTACCCAGAGCAGCGAGAGCTCATCGAAGCCGTGTTCGAGGCCCCCGTCTTCGATCGCTACGGCTCGCGCGAGGCCGGCAACATCGCCTGCGAGTGCGAGCGCCACAGCGGTCTGCACATCGCCGTCCCGACGCACCTGGTGGAGCTTCTCCGCGACGACGGCACCCTGGCCGGCCCGGGCGAGACAGGCGAGATCGTCGTGACCTGCTTCGACACGTTCGCCATGCCGCTGGTCCGCTACCGCATCGGCGACCGGGCCACGTGGGCCGACGGCGCCTGTGCATGCGGTCGCGCCTGGCCCCTCCTGAGGCAGGTGAACGGTCGTGTGATGGACGCCTTCGCGACACCCGGCGGCGGCACCATCGACGGCTGCTACTTCACCATGGGCTTCTTCGGCCGCGACTGGCTCAAGCAGTTCCAGGTCCTCCAGGAGACGCCCGATCAGCTGCGCGCCTGTCTCGTGCTGCGCGACCCATCCCTGCCGCGAGAGGCCATCGACGAGGACCTCGCCCAGTACGACGAGCACGTCCGCCTCGTCCTCGGCGCCGACTGTACGGTCGAGTACGAGTTCGTGGACACGATCACGCCCTCGCCGCAGGGCAAGCACCGCTACACGATATCGAAGGTCTCGCCACACCCCGTCTCGCCGCCGCCGACCGACGGCCGATGACGGCCCTGGGCCGCAGCAGCGCTCGCGGCGCCGGGCGACGATCGGCACTCATCGTCCTCGCCGTCGTCGCGGCGCTGGCCGGATCGGCGGCGCAAGGGTGCGCTGCGAACGACATCCCGGAGGCCACCGGCGGCTTCGGGACACACGCCTGGGTACTCGGCGAGG
>CAZJGT010000008.1:0-14861 GCA_964545565.1 uncultured Thermoleophilia bacterium | reverse complement strand
GCCGGCGACCCCGGCACGGCGCTCGCGGCGGCCGACGACGACGCGGCGGACATCCCCGACCGTGTGCGCGGACCGGCTCCCGAGCGCATCGCGTATCTCTATCGCAGCGCCCTCGCCGACCTCGCCGCCGGCGACGACACGGCCGCCGGCGTCAAGGTGGCTCTGCTCGCGCGCTCCTACGTCGACCTCAGCGATCCCACGAGGGCGGGCGACTCGGACATCGACGACGGCGTGCGGGAGGACTATGACGGCGCCGTCCAGGCGCTCACCACCCCCGTCGGCGGGGAGCGCTCCTGGCTGCGTGACGACGACTTCGCGCCGGTCGCGGACATCCACGCGCTCGCGCTCGCCGCCGCGGACCGAGCGCGCCGGGCCAACTCGGCGCTGGTGTCCAGTTCCGGGGACAACGGCCGCGAGACTGCGCTGCGCACGATAGCCCGCACGTCTCTCATGCGCACGGTCAACGACCTCTCGGACATCATCGCCACGCTTCACACGATGTCTCTCGTAGACGTCCGCGGCTTCGGCGCCTCCGGCGACGGCACCACGGACGACACCGCCGCCATCAGCGCGGCGCTCGTGGCGGCGGCGAACGCCGGCGGCGGGGTCTACGTCCCCGCCGGCACCTACGCGGTCTCAACCATCACCATCCCGGACGGCATCACCGTGCAGGGCGCGGGACACGCCGCCTCCTGGCTCAAGGGCGGCGTACGCTTCGGGAGTCGCGACCTCATCCGGGGACTGAAGCTCGGCGACGTCGACGAGCGCACGCACAACGAGGCAGACGCCACGCGCACCGTGTTCGAGCAGTGCCGCTTCAGAGGAACGTCCCCGATCGTGCTCGGCGACGATCACAGCTGCAGCTTCATCAGCTTCCGCGACTGCCTCGTCGAGCGCTCCTTCGGCGGCTGGACGCCGGAGTGCATGTACAACAACGTCGTCATCGAGGAGTACTCGGCCGGCCCCCACGGACACGTCGAGCACATCACCTTCGAGCGCTGCCATGTGGGCGTCTCCAACGGCTCCGGCGGCCACGACACCGGGTCGCCCGGCGGCGGGCTCGTCTGCCACGTCAACCCGAGGCCGCCGTACAACCAGGGCTACCACGACATCAGGATCGTCGACTGCGAGTTCGAGACGACCGACGAGTTCACCCTCGACTTCGACGATCGCGTCGACGCAAACGGCAGGCACACGGCCAGCGACGTACTCATCGAGGGCTGCACGGTCAAAGGCGGCGGCTATGCCGGCGAGAAGCGCTTCGCCTACTCGATCTGCATCGAGGCGCCCGAGGGGTGTGTCGTCCGCGACAACCTCGTCTACCGCGGCTACATCAACACGTTCAAGATCTGCAAGAACGAGGATCCCGACCCCGCACGGCGACCGTTGATCGTCGAAGGCAACACCTTCGACCTGACGGTGGACAACGGAGTCGACACGCCGGAGGGCGTCAGCATGATCCGCCTCCATGGCGACAACAACGTCTTTCGCGACAACACCATCATCACCGATCTCTCCGACGACATCGAGACCGGCGACGCGCCCGGCGCCATCTTCAAGCTCTACTACAGCCGTAACGCCCAGGTGACCGGCAATCGCGTCTACGACCGCTCGACCGTGCGGCCGCCGCTGCTCGCGCACCTCTACGCGGCCACGGACAGCAAGTTCACCGCCAATCACTTCTGGAGCGAACTCCCGGAGGGCCTGAGGACGTCCAGCGAGGCCGGCACCACCGGCACGACCTGGACGAACAACACCTACGCCCACTGACCGGGGCGCGGGCTACGGAAGCGTGCGGACGACCCTCGCGGGGTTGCCGGCGGCGACCGAACGCGGCGGGATCGAGCGCGTCACGACGCTGCCGGCTCCGATCACCGAGCCGCGCCCGATCGTCACTCCCTTGAGCACGATGGCGCCGAGCCCGATGAAGACGTCGTCCTCGATGCGGACGGGCGCGGTGACACCGACCCCGCCGCGTCGCGCGGCGGGGTCGAGGCCGTGCCAGTCGGCGTCGACGATCGTCACATTGGAACCGCACAGCACGCGGTCGCCGATCACGATCTCGTCGGCCGCGCAGATCACCGCCCCGGTGAAGCCGGACCTGGCGCCGATCTCCACACGCGCGCCGCTCCCCATGGCGCTGACCATGCAGGCCCTGTCCACCCCGACGGGATTCGACCACGGCACGGAGCGGAAGACGCAGCCTTCGCCGATGACGATCCTGCTGCGTCCGACGCGGTGGAACCGCGCCACACCGTAGAACTGGCAGCCGGGACCGAGCGTGACGCCCTCCCAGACGGCCTCGGCCCTGACCGCCACCCGCGAGAGAGCGATCGCCAGACGTTGTGCGTCCGCACGTACTGCCGTGCGACGCCTCACGGCGAAACGCTTGAGCATCGCTCCGACGCCCGCCTGTGTGGACTCAGCCAAGCCTCTCACCCCCCAGATCGAGCCGCGCTGGTCCGGTCGAGCCTCGGGTCGCGGCCCCAGACGGAGCCGCCAGCGGCTCCGCCTCACCGGCCGTCTGCGGCAACAAGACACCCGCGGCGAGGAACGCGAGGAACCACAGGTTCATCGGATACCGCGTCTGATCCATGAACCCCCAACCGATGAACGACCCGATGCCGGTGGCCACGAGGAACGTGAACCAGAGGAGGCCGTACTCCTCCGACCACGGGTCCGGGCGGAGAAACAGCCAGAACGCGCGCGCCGCGTACGCGACCAGCAGCGCCGCGAAGACGACGACTCCGGCGAGTCCGAGCCGATAGACGATCGCTATCCAGGCCGAATCCCAGCTCCACTGCGTCATCATGTCGTACTGGGGGTCCTGGGCCGCGGTCACGAAACCGCGCCCGAGCACGATGTCGTCTGCCGCCATCAGCTCGACGGTGCTGGCAAGTCGAGCGTTGCGGAGGGCGAGGCTGTCGCCGCTCCCCACGCCGCCCTCCATGGCGCTCTGGATGCGGGCGACGAAGTAGTTGGTCTCCGTGGGCAGGAGCGTCACGAGTACAACGCCCACGGCCAGCGCGACCGCGGCGACGGCGAGACCCCGTCGAAACGCCAGCATCTCCTGGCCGCGCTTGAGCAGGCGGACGACGATCGAGATCGCCGCCACGACCGCCGCCATGGCGAGCATCGTACGCGTGTAGGAGACCCACACCGCCACCAGGTTCACGCCGATGACGAGGTAGGTCCAGACAGTCCAGTGACGCTTCGCGAACGCCACCGCGAGGCCGAAGATCAGCAGCGGGGACATGAAGACGAAGGTGCGCGTGATCACCTGGCCGCGGAACACGGTCTGGTAGTACTCCTCCGCGCTGTAGATCCGGATGTGGAGTCCCTGATGGATGACGAAGAGGCCCGCCGCCACCGTGCTGACGACCACGACGGCATTCAAGAAGCGCATCACCTCGGTGCGCTCCGAGTGGCACACGATGCCGCGCACCAGCAGGTAGCCCAGCACCATGAACGCGACACCCGACGCCTCGCCGACGGCGGAGCTCAGATCGGCGTGGCGGAGCGCGGTCGCGATGACGCTCAGCACCACGACGCCGGCCAGCGCTATGACCAGGAGCTCCTCGGGAAGCGGCCTGGGGCCGAAGAGAGGGATGCGCTCCTTGCCGCTCGTGCGCCGTGAAGGCAGCAGCCAGCCTGTGCAGACGGCCCATACGACGACGAGCCAGAGCATGGTGATGGTCACCGTGCTGAGCCGGCCCGGGATCCAGAACGGACGCAGGCTGTCGAAGAAGACCGACTGCCGAAAGAACTGCAGGAACGGGATGCCGAGAAGAAAGATGCGGCTCCTCGTCGATTGCCAGACGAAGTAGGCCACGGCGGCGAGCGGCACCAGCAGCAGGAGCGTCCTCACGGCTGCTTCGCCGGAGACGCGACGCGGGCGTGAGGCATGGGCGCCGGGGCGCCGCCCAGATCGAGCGCGTGCCGCAGGGCGGCCGCCACGCGCTCGCGGGCGAAGAAGCTCATGAAGCGTGCGATGTGGGGGGCGTAGGCGGCAGGCGTCTCACCGAGGAGACCCGTCGTCTCGCGCAGCAGATCCGCATACGACTCCTCCGCATAGGTGCGACCCAGGCCGAACTGACGCGTGCGCCAACCCATGAGGCCTTTCTCCGGCACCAGCACCGGCCGGCCGGCCTCCAGCGCCTGCAGCATCACGCCGCTCGAGACGTAGTGGCGACGGTACGGAAGGACGGCGCCAGGCGCCGCGCGCATGAACTCGCGAGCGACGCCAAAACCCGGCAGGTACGCATTGGTCTCGAGCAACGCTCCCCTTTGCTCAAGGCGCGCCCGAAGCCGCGCCAGCACGCCGTCGGGATCGTCGATGCACGGCCGCGGCCCGCAGTGCACGAACCCGCCCTCGAGATCCACGGCGAGCCTCAACAGCAGCGGATAGCCTCGCCTCGCCTGTGCGGTGCCATAGTACACGACCATCGGTGACTCGGGGTCTCGCCCGCGGAACCGCGCGAGCCGCTCCACCCACGCGCGTTCGGTCTTGTCGAGAGACCAGTCGTCGGCATCGAAGCTCGCGTAGATGTCGGGAAGCCACTCGTAGGGCCGACCGTGCGTCCCCACGAAGACCTCGTCCAAGCATAGCGCCGCGTCGAGCAGCCGGAAGCGCGGCATGAGACGCTCGTGGAAGACGTAGGGGTCTGCGGGCCAGGCCACGTGACCCCTCCGCCAGCGCCCGATGCGGTTTCTCCACGAGTCGGGGTCGCGCCCGGCATGCACGTAGCGTGTGCCACGCAGGAAGATGCCCACGCGGCGGCCGGGAAGGCGCCGGCCCGGCATCATCTGCCGCGTCAGCAGTTCCAGATGATCGTCGGCCTCCGTAAGCACGGTGATATCGGCGGCCTTCTGTGTCACCAGCCGGGACAACGCGCTCAGACCGACGCCGCGGCCGCATCCGGGCAGCGCGCTGGTGTCCACGAGTTCCACCGGCCCACGACGGCGCAGGGCGTGCGCGAACGCGGCGCCAGCGGCGGGGACGAGCGCAGCGAGTCCCCCGGCCAGGATCACCTCGCACCCGGCCTCATGCA
Organism: uncultured Thermoleophilia bacterium; assembly: GCA_964545565.1. Lineage (GTDB taxonomy): Bacteria > Actinomycetota > Thermoleophilia > UBA2241 > UBA2241 > CAIXSE01. The sequence continues at coordinate 9,810 of CAZJGT010000008.1, read as the reverse complement.
GGACGTCCGTCAGCACCCGGCAGTAGACCTGGCGGTGGCCACTGAGGGCGGGTGAGAAGATCAGCACGCGCGGCGTGGGCGCCATGGCCTTGCTCCCGGCGGGGTTATCGCGCCCGCTGCGACGCCGTGCGCCAGGCGCCTCGCAGCGCGGCGAACAACGGGGCCGGCAGATACGTCTTGAGAGTCCTGCCGGGATGCAGGCGTCGCAGTACGACGGCGGCGAGGATGTCCCAGTGACCGCGGTTGCGCCACGCATAGCCGCCCCAGCCGTAACCCTTCATGCACGGGGCGTCGCGATGACCGCCAATGAGCGGCAAGTATTCCGCGACGCGTACGAAATGAGAGCGCCACAGGCGGCGGAGCCGGAGCGGCTCCACGCCGAGACGCTCGTAGAGCAGCAAGGCCTGGTTCATGCCGGTGATCGTGATGGCGGGCCAGTCGGAGAGCCATTCCTGGCCGCCTTGGCCCATTAACGCGCACGGGCGGGCGATGTAGTAGCCCGGCCGCCCCGCCATGGCGTGGGCGAGGATCTTCACGTGCGGAAAGAGGTCGTCCAGCGTGGTGTCCGCCGCCGACACCATCGGAGCCTGGCTCATGCGCAGCAGGCCGGCGCAGCGTTGCCATTCGGCCCGCCGGAACACGCTCGAGAGGATCGATGTGTTGACTTCGACGGCGTTGGCCGTGCGCAGGTCGAAGATGTGCTCCCAGGAGTCGAGCGGCCGGCTCTGAGCTTCGCGCACGACGCACTCATCGCTGTCGGGAAGCCGGCCGGAGCCTTCGTCACGCAAGACCTCGTCGCGGACCGCCATCGATGCGGTGAAGTAGTTGACGTAGAAGTAATCGATCTCGCGATGGGCCAGCAGGGCCTCCGTGACGACCTGCAGCCCGCCGTCGAGCACGAGGTCGTCGTCGCCGATCACCCACGCATACTCGCCCGACGCCCGTTCGACGGCGAGGAGGAAGTTGCGGCTGCCCACGTTCTCGTCGTTGCGGAAATACCTGATCGGAGCCACGGCCGACGCCGTCTGGACCACGTCGGCGGTGCCGTCGTCGGACGCGTTGTCCGAGACGACGATCTCCACCTCGGCGCCGAAGGCGGCGGCCTGACGACAGAGGGAGTGCAACATCGGCTCGAGCAACGCGGCGCGGTTGTAGGTGGGGATGCACAGGGAGAGCAGCGGCTGCGCGCTCACGGCGCACCCGCCGTGGTCGGCGCCGTGAGGCCGTCCTCCATGAGCTCCGTCCGCCACTGCATCCGCGGCCGGATGGAGCCCACCCAGGGACCGGTGTACTCACGGCGCATGGCGCCGGTGTCGTGCACGGTGAACGACACGATCTCGTCGACGCGGACCTGAGGGCGCGAGCTGTCCTTGACCACCCACACGCTCACCCGGTACATGCCGTCGTTGAGGAAGTTGCCGGGCACGGTGCACACGGCGCGAAACAGCCCGGCAGGATGCGCCCGGCACGACCAGCCGTCGTCGGTGAGCGCCGCCGAGGGGGAGCTGTTGGCCGCGAAGACCGTGGTCCCGGACTTGTCGTGCAGGTGCACGGCGACGGAGAGCCGATTGCCCTCCTCGAAGTTCCGGAACCAGATCTCTATACCGACGTCCTCGTCGATGTCGATGTCGGACGTCGCCTCGCCGCGCTGCACGACGCGCACCGCGTGGAGCTTGACGCGATCCCCGCCGGGGGCCTCGTCGGGATCGCTCCAGATCACGCTGCCTGAGATGTCGAGGCCGCGGGTGATGTACTCGCCGACCACGTCGCTCGTGGGACCGGAGGCGACCAGTCTCCCCCCGTCGAGGAGTATGGCGCGCGAGCAGAGCGTCGAGATCGCCCCCATGTTGTGGCTGACGAACAGCACGGTGCGACCCTCGCGTGCGACGTCTCCCATCCTGCCGAGGCACTTCTTCTGGAACTCGAGGTCGCCCACGGCGAGCACCTCGTCGACGATGAGGATCTCGGGCTCGAGGTACGCCGCCACGGCGAAGGCCAGACGCACGTACATGCCGCTGGAGTAGCGCTTGACCGGCGTGTCGAGGTACTTGCCGATCTCGGAGAACGCGACGATCTCGTCGAACTTCTGGCGCACCTCGGCGCGGCGCATGCCGATGATGGCGCCGTTGAGGAAGATGTTCTCGCGCCCCGTCAGCTCCGGATGAAAGCCGGTGCCGACCTCCAGCAGGCTGCCGACGCTGCCGAGGAGCTCGGCAGTCCCCTCCGTGGGGTGCGTGATACGGGTGAGCACCTTTAGCAGCGTGCTCTTGCCGGCGCCGTTGCGGCCGATGATGCCGACACGGTCCCCGCTCTGCACGTCGAACGAGACGTCGCGGAGCGCCCACATCAGCTCGGTGCGGCCGCCGGTGGAGGCGCCGCGGTGCTTGAGGCGGCGCAAGGGCGCCTTGGCCCCATTGACGAGGGCGTCGCGCAGCGTGGGGTTGGCGTCCTTGATGCTGCCGATGCGGTAGCACTTGCCCAGGCCCTCGACGGATATGACGGTCTCGCCCATCCTCACACCACGTCCGCGAAGGTGCGCTCCATGCGCTTGAAGTAGAACAGCCCGCCGACGAGCAACGCCAGCACCACGAGGACGGAGATACCGAGCAGGGCGCTTGGGGGCTGTTCGCCCAGGATCGCCCAGCGGAAGCCCTGGATCACGCCGACCATGGGATTGAGCGAATACACCGTGCGGAGGATCCCTTCGGGCACCTTGTCCACGGGGTAGATCACCGGACTCAGGTACATCAGGATCTGGACGAGGAAGGGCACGATGTACTGCACATCGCGATAGAGCACATTGAGCGCGGCGAGCCACAGCGACACCGACAGCGCCGTCACGAGACAGAAGACCGTGAGCAGCGGAAGCCACAGCATCGTCCACGCGTAGGGCACGCGGAAGATCGCCATGAGCACCAGCAGCATGCAGAACGCGATGGCGAAGTCGACGACACCGGCGAAGATGCTCGAGATGGGGATCACGAGCCGGGGAAAGTACACCTTGGTGAGCAGATTCGCTCTCGCCACCAGGCTGACGCTCGCGCGGTTGAGGCCGCCGGCGAAGAGGTTCCAGGGAAGCAGGGCGGTGTAGCTGAACACGGCGTAGGGCACGTCGCTGCCCGACTGGACGCCGAGCAGCATGCCGAAGACGAGTGTGAACACGACCATGGTGACCAGGGGGTTCAGCAGCGCCCAGGCCACGCCGAGGACGGCCTGCTTGTAGCGGATGAGCACGTCCCGCCAGGAGAGGAAGAAGAGCAGCTCACGGAAGCGCCACAGCTCACCGAGCTCCAGCGCCGACCAGCCCGTCCGGGGCCTGATCAGGACGCCCGCGCGCTTCGGCACGGTCGTGGGAGCGGCAGTGGTCACGTCCGCTTCCGACGGCTCACGCACGAAGCGACCGCATCCAGTCGTACTCGGCGGAAAGGCCCTCATGCAGCCCTACGGAGGGTGCGTACCCGATGAGCTCACGCGCCCGCGTGAGGTCCGCCCAGGTGTCCTGGACATCGCCGGCCTGCTTGGCCTCGATGCGGATGTCCGGCCGCGCTCCGGCCACCTCCCCGAGCATCTCGAGGACGTGGCTCAGCGACACGCGAGACCCGCCGCCCACGTTGAACATGCTGCCCGGTGGTGCGCCGCCCGCCCGCACAAGAGCCTCGACGATGTCGGCGACGAAGGTGAAGTCCCGCGTCTGGGCGCCGTCGCCGTACACGACCAACGGCTCGCCGGCGAGAAGCGCGCGGAGGAAGATGTTGAACGCCATGTCGGGGCGCTGTCGCGGGCCGTAGACGGTGAAGAAGCGCAGCGACACCGTCGGCACGCCGCGGCACGTCCAGTAGAGCTGCGCGAGATGCTCTCCGGCGAGCTTGGTCACCCCGTACGGCGAGATCGGCCGGCAGACGGCGTCCTCATGCAGGGGCAGTGTGGGACTGTCGCCGTAGACCGACGACGAGCTGGCGTAGACGACCCTCTCGACCTCGGACTCACGACACGCCTCGAGCACGAGCTGCGTGGCGAGCACGTTGTTCTCCGCGTAAACGCGGAAGCTCTCGCCCCAACTGGCCCGTACGCCCGCCTGAGCGGCCAGATGGTAGACGCGGCTGCATCCACGGACCAGTTCCTCGAGCCTCGTCACGCCGTCGCCGCCAGGCTGTGCCGACAGCGCGTGCACGTCGGCCTCGACGAAGGTGTACCGCGGGTCGGCCAGCGCGGCGGCCACATTGGCCTCCTTGAGCGCGCGCGGGTAGTAGTCCTCGAACGAATCGACGCCCACGACATGCGCGCCTTCGCCCAGGAGCCGTTCCGCCAGATGAGAACCGATGAAACCGGCCGCGCCGGTGACCAGCACCCGCGACCCGGAGAGTCCAAGAGAATCAGTCATTGCCCGCAGCCCCGTCCATCGTTGCCCGCAGACGGTAGCGGCCGTCTGTCGGAGGAGCAGGCCGTGACGGCGCACGTCGACCGACCTTCCTCGCGGCCATTGTAACAGCCCATCGCCGGGCCCGACCCAACGCGCAGCGCACCGCGTTCGTAGCCACGGCGACGCGCACCGGTGCCCGGCGGACCGGCCGCAGGTATGATGTGCGGGCGAAGCGCCCTGGGAGGGCCGATGTCCGGACTCATCGCTGTGTGCGTGCGGGATGTGGCCACTGACGGCCGTCTCCGCGGCCTCCTCGAACGTTGCGCCGCTCGCCTCACACCTGACAACATCTCTCCCCGCCCTCCCTCGACCATGGTCTCTCCTGGAATGGGCTTCACCGTGACGAACCCCGCTCCCGGCCTCTCTCTCGACGCCCGCGGCGTCTGCCTGGGGGCGGTGCAGGGCAGCCACCCCGAGACCTGGTCGCGCGTCTCGACGCCGGCGCCCGACGGCTCCTACGTCCTTCTTCGGCACAGTGACGACGCCCTTGAGCTCATCAGCGACGCGCTGGCGTCGCGGACGGTCTGGTACGCGCACACCACCGACCTCTTCCTCGCCTCCACATCGCAGCGAGCCCTCGTCTCTCTCCTCGGCGAGTTCCGGCCGGACCGTGAGGCGGTGCTCTGGATGGCCACGTCGGGGACTCTGGGTCCAACGGCCTCGTGGGATCGCAGACTGCGCAGACTCCCGGGAGCATCGACCCTTCACCTGGACCGGCGCTCGTGGCGACTGCACGTCACCGCCGAGCCGGTCAGCTTCGAACCGGCGAGGCGCAGTGACGACGCGCACCTCGCCGAGCTCGGAGCGGCGATCCTCGACGCTTGCGCCGACCTGCGCGTGGACCTCGACGACTGGGCGTTGCCGCTCTCGGGAGGGATGGACAGCCGGGCGCTGCTGCTCGCCCTGCTGGCGGCAGGCAGGCGCCCGCGCTGCGTCACCTGGGGGCTCCGCAGAGCGATCGCGGATCCCGCCAGCGACGCCGCCGTCGCCAGGACGCTCGCGGACGCGACCGGCGTCGAGCACCGCTACTACCCCATCGACCACTCGGAGGAGGACATCGACACGGTACTGGGGCGCTTCCTCGTCGCCGGCGAGGGACGCAGCGAGGACTTCGCCGGGTACACCGACGGTCTCGCCACGTGGAAGCAGCTCTTCGAAGCGGGCGTCGCCGGCGTGGTCCGCGGAGACGAGCCCGGATGGGGCTACCGGACCTACCACTCCGAGAGCTATGCGCGGCGCCGTGTCCATCTCAGGGTCCTCTCCGACTACCCCCCCTCCCACCTCATCCACCAGCTGGGGCTGGAATCGCAGCCCGTCCCTCCGCATCTGCAGCGCCGTGAGAGGGAAAGCCTCACGACCTACCGCGACCGGGTCTACGAGGCCTTCAATCTGCCCACCTTCTTCGCCGCCCTGAACGACATCAAGACGCCCTATGTGGAGATGGCCAACCCCTTCCTTGCCCGGAGGGTCGTGAGCGTCGTGCGATCCCTGCCCGACCATCTGCGCGAGCACCGCCGCGCCTTCGCCGCCTTCGTGCGTGCCTACGGACCCGATGTGCCCTTCGCCACGAGGGCGGCGGCGGGCGAACCGGCGACGTACCTGGCGCGTGCGGACCTGCAGGCGGAGGTCCGGCGTGAGCTCGGCTCGCGCCGGGCGGAGAACGTGCTCGACAGGCGTGCCCTGGACCGTCTCGGGGCCGCTCTGGATGCCACACCGTCGTTCGACGCGCGGCGCGTTCTGCGAAAGACCGCGCGTACGATCGTGCCGGATGAGCTGGCACGCCGCCTCCGACCCGACGCGGCGATCCTCCTCAGCGCGCGAGAGCTTGCCTTTCGCGTCTATATCGCCAGCCGCATGACGGCGATGCTCACCGCCGACGCCGACGCCGCAAGCTCGCTGTGGCGGCCGCACGCGCCGGAATCGGGAGGGACTTCGTGTCCGGCCTGATCGTCGCCTGCGCTCGTCCGGGGACCGAGTCGCCGTTCTCGGGCGACGACCTGCGGCGCTGCGCCGCGCGCCTCTCGCCGGACAACCTCACTCCCCACGCCCCGCTGGTCTTCGAGGACCCCGGGCAGCTCGTCGCCGTGGTCAACCCCTTGCCCGACCTGCCACGTACGCGGGGCGCGGTCTGCGCCGGCGCCCTCGTCGGCGCAGCGGTCGGCTGGGACGCCACTGGATCGCGGCGACCGGACGGCTCCTACGCCGCCTGCCGCTGGGACGAGGACCGGCTCGAGCTGGTGACCGACAACCTCGCCTCCCGGGCGCTCTGGTACGTTCAGCGCGGCGATCTCTTCCTCGCCTCCACGTCGCAGCGCGCCCTTGTCTACCTGCTCGGCGACCTGCGCCTCAACGACGCGGCCGTCTCCTGGCTCGCCTCGAGCGGCACCCTGGGACCCGACAACGCCTGGGACACGCGGCTCCTGCGGGTGCCGCCGGCGACGGTGCTCTCGCTCGACCGCCGCGCCTGGACCCTGCGGGCCACGACGGAGTCGCTCGAGCACGACCCCGAGCCGCTCCCCGACGAGGTCCATCTGCAGCGCTGGCGCGAGGCCATCCTCGAGACCTGCGCGCAGCTCGACGTCGACCTCGAGACGTGGCTGCTGCCGCTCTCCGGCGGCCTCGACAGCCGCACCCTTCTCGCCGCCCTCGTCGAGGGCGGCCGGCGGCCACGCTGCGTCACCTGGGGCCTGCGCAGCTCGCTCGACGATGCGAGCAGCGACAGCATCGTGGCGCGCCGCCTGGCCGAGCACTACGGGGTCGAGCACTCCTTCTTCCCGACGGACCCCGGCGAGGAGCCGCCGGGCGCGATCATCGACCGCTTCCTCGTCGCCGGCGAGGGACGCACCGACCAGATCGCCGGCTACCTCGACGGGCTCGCCGTCTGGAGGAAGCTCTTCGAAGAAGGCAGGACCGGGGTGATCCGGGGAGATGAACCGGGCTGGGGGTACGACGCCTGCTACTCGGAGGCTGACGTACGACGCGGCAACCGCATCGAGGCGCTCTCGGACTTCCCCTCGGGTCACCTTGTCCAACGACTGGGGCTCGCGCCGCAGTCGCTGCCGGAGTGGGTCGCTCAGCGTCCCGGCGAGAGTCTCATCCTCTACGACGCCAGGCTGGTCGACAGCTACCAGTTCCCTATCGATCTGGGCCCGCTCAACGACATCAAGTGCGCCTACGTCGAGGTCGCCAACCCGTTCATCGCCGACCGCGTGATGCTCGTGACGCGCGCCCTCCCGGAGCGCCTCCGCAAGGAGCGACGGGGCTTCACCGCACTGGCTTCCGCGCTCGGTCCCCCGATACCGGAGGCGGAGCGCTCGGCGTTCGCCGGGTTGGGGGCCATCCTCAGCACTCGAGGCTTCGTCGATGAGATGCTCGCGGAGCTGACGTCGACTCGCGCGGAGCGGATCTGCGAGCGGCGCGCCCTCGACCTGGTCGCCGCCGGTCTGCGACGTCCCAAGCCGGCGCCCACGCGCCGGCGGCTGCGCCACGTCCTGCGCGCGGTCGTGCCGGGCCGCGTTCGCATGGCCGTGAGGGTGGATCCACCGGCCGTGCTCTCGACGGCCCGGCTCGCCTTCCGCCTCTCCATCGCCAGCCGCATGGCGGCCATGCTCAGCGCCGACGCCGCCGCTCTCAGCCAGCGCGCCGACCGGCCTTAGTCGTCCACCTCGAACGGCCGGCTGCCGAAGCGGCGGCGGACTGCGCGTGAGACCGCACCCAGCGCCGGGCGCGGGTCGTCGAACGCGAGCACCGCGTCCGCGCGAACGTGCGCCAGCGGCGTCAGCCACTCACGCAGACCCAGCTCCCCGGCGCGCCACTCGTGCACCGAGTCTCTGGCCTCGCGCAAGAGGTCGCTCCACACGATCCCGTCCTTCTGCCGCGGGCGCGGCGGCGCCACTCCGGCCGCATCGTGATAAGCGATCTCACTCAGATTCACGCCGGCGGCCGTCGCGAGGCCCGCCCACAGACCGTGTCGGGCGTTGATCTCCATGAGCTTGAGACGACCGTCCCGCGCGTCGCGTTTGAACTCCACGTCCGAGACGCCGCAATAGCCCAGATGGCCGAGGAGCCGGAGTGTGGCGGACGCGACCTCATCACTCCATTGGCTCTCCGCCAGACGGGTGTTGCCGAATCCGCGCGGGTGCTGCCGCAGCTTGCGTCCGGTGAACACCGCGAGTGCGCGGCCGGCCGCGTCATGGTACGTGGCGGCGATGTAGACGTCGTCGTCGTCGCCCGGGATGATCTCCTGGAGCAGCAGGGGTCCGCAGCCCCGCGCCCGCTCGCAGGCGCGACCCAGCTCCTCGGGACCGTCGATCACAAGCAGCTTCAGTCCAAGGGCGCGCTTGAAGGCGAGGGGCACAGCGGGCTTGAGGACGGCGGGAAACGTCATCGCCGCCGACGCCGCGTGGATGTCGTCAGCGGCGCGGATGACAGCCGTCATCGGCGTGGCCACTCCTGCTCGCGCGGCCAACTGGACCTGACGCTCCTTGTCGGCGAGGTGCCGCATCGTGTCCCAGCGGCACACGGGCAGCGTGAAGGCTCCTTCGAGCCGCGCGGCGTGCCGTGAGACGCCCGCCGCGAAATCGTCCTGCGCCGGCAGGATCACGGTGCCGTGAGGCAGGCGCGCGGACAGCGCCAGCAGGTCGGCGATGAAGCTCTCCTCCTCGTGGTGCGGGTCGGCACATCGCACCGGCGTCGCGTAGCGCGACGCGAACCCGAGCGCACCAGCCGTGCAGTCGACGGCCAGAACGGGTACGCCCACCCTGCCCAGGTCGCGGACGATGGTCAGCCCCGTGCCGTTGCTCACCCCGAGCACCACGGCCGGGCGAAGACCACTCTGACCTCGGCGGTGCAGACCATTCTGACCTCGGCGCACCGGACGACGGCTCACGACCGAGGCCACGATCCATCGAGCTGTCTCACAGCGACTCCCTTCCGCCCACGGCCGTACAGTATGCCACGGCGGGCGCGCCGCAGTGATCGTGAACGCGACGGTTCAGGACGGAGCGTACGTCACAAAGACCAGGGCCAGGACCACGAGGACGGCGAGCATGCCCGCCTCGATCATCAGTCCCCGGTCGGCATCGTCGTCACTCGTCGGCTCAGCATCCCGACGTTCGGTCTCTCGCGCCTCGCTCATGGCCGGCCTCCCCTGGACGCGCCCTTCGGCGTTCGTGTCCTGAAAGCATCGGCAGGCGTGGCGCCGGGCCAGCTGGTACATCCGTTTGGATTCCGACCGCCGTGCGAGGCGCCGGCACGGAATGAGGCACCTGTCCGGCCGGCGGCACGCCAAGGCAGGGTCCCGGCCGTTGAAGGGGCACCGGTCCTGGGTGACGGAGGGTGAGTCAGTCGGCGGAGTGGCCGATACGGTCGAGCAGCGCGTCGACCAGCTG
>CAZJGT010000007.1:0-35253 GCA_964545565.1 uncultured Thermoleophilia bacterium | reverse complement strand
CGTCGCGGCGCCGGCGCCGCGACGGCGGAGCGAAGACCGCGGATCGCGGGCCGGCGGCCGGGAAGGGCCTTCGGCCGGTCGCTCACGCCCGGCCGGAGACGCCGTTGCCCCTGAGGTACCCTCCTCATGAGGGCCGGCGCCGTGACCGGCCCGGCGACAGGCACGAGGAGAGGAGTAGCAGTGGCCAAGAAGACAGCCGGGAAACCAGCCGGCAAGACCGCCGCGAAGAAGCCACGCACCGCGGCGGAGATGGAGCGGTCCAGCCCGCGTGAGTTCACCCGCGCCCAGCTCATCGACCAGCTCAACGACGACCTCGCCTGGGAGTTCCAGGCGCTGGTGCAGTATGTGCAGCACGCGGCCGCGATCACGGGGCCGCAGTACGACGCCATCAAGGCGGAGCTCATCGTCCACTCCAACGAGGAGCACGCCCACGCCATCTCGCTCGCCGACCAGATCGACTTCCTCGGCGGCGTGCCGGGTGTCGACGTGGCGGAGGCGCACATCTCGCCGGACTCCAAGGTGATGCTGGAGCAGGACCTCGAGGGAGAACTGGACGCGATCGCTCGTTACCGCGAGCGCATCGCCCAGGCCGAGTCACTGCAGGAGTACGGCCTGCGCCGGGCGCTCGAAGACATCCTGATCATGGAAGAAGAGCACGCCCGCGACCTGCAGGACGCGCTCGATCTCTAGCCAGGACCGCAGGCGGCCCGGGCGGCCCCGCTACGCCGTCGCCCGGGCCGCCTGCGTCGCGCTCCTTCGTCGCCTCCAGCCGGGCGCGAGAGCCAGGAACAGCGCGGCGCCGGTCAACCCGACCACGAACAGCGCCACGAAGGCCTCGCGCCCGCCCAGGGTGTCCATCGCCCAGCCACCGAACGCCGGTCCCAGAGCCGCCCCGCCGTTCCACACCACCGTCCATACGCCCATGTAGCGGCCGCGCACGGCTTCCGGCGCCAGGTCGGCGACCTCCGCCGACGCCACCGGAGAGAGCAGCATCTCCCCCACGCTGAGGACGATGATGAGGAGGACCAGCGACCAGAGCGGCCCGGCGAACGCCGACCCGCCGAGACCCACCGCCAGCAGGGCGCTCGAAGCGGCCAGCAGCACCATACGGTTGCGAAAGCGCAGCGCGCTGACGAGCGGGTACTGCGCGAGGGCGATGATCCCCGCGTTGAGCGCCAGCAGGTAGCCCCACTCGCTGTCGGAGGCGCCGAGAAAACTGGTCACGTAGACGGCGAAGATGGAGCCGAAGTTGCCGATGCAGAACACGGGGAACAGCGCCACAAGACAGAAGACCACGAAGACCTTGTCGTGCAGCACGAGCCGGTAACCGCTGCGGCCCTTGAGATCGACGTGCTTGACCGGCAACAAGGCGCTCGCCGGCCGGCTCTCGCGGATCCACACGGCCATCATGACCACCATGAGCACGCAGCCCGCGGCGGCGGCCAGGAACAACTCCCGGAAGCTGGCTCCCCAGCCCAGAGCGAGGCCGGCGAGCGCGGGTCCGAGGACGACGCCGAGATTCATGGCGACGCGGGTCACGCCGAACCCTTGCTGGCGACGCTCCGGCGGCAGGAGATCGGCGATCATGGCGTTGCTGGCGGTCTGGAACAGCGGCCAGCCGAGGGCGCTCTCCATGGCGACCAGGGCGGCGACCTGCCAGAGCTCCTGCACGAACGCGAAGCCCACGAACCACACCACGCCGATGAGCACGGAGAGCATGATCACGACGCGCCGCCCGAGCCGGTCCGTCAGCGCGCCGCCCCAGAACTGCACCGGCATGACGGCGAGCGGCACCAATCCGAACACCACGCCGATCATGGACATCGAGGTCCCGAGATAGCGGCGCAGGTAGATGGCCTCGAACGGGAAGGCGAGCGCGGCCGCGGCCACGTAGATGAACGTGCCGAGCGTGAGCACCCAGAACTGGCCCGGCATGCACCGCAGCTCGCGCGCGGCTTGTATGAGGCGGCCGGACGGCATGGCCACATGCTATCCGACGAGCGCCGGGGGACACCGCCCGCCGCCCCCGGCGCCGGCCCGGGCTCAGCCCACGGGCAGATCCACGGAGCCGAAGGAGAGCCCGACGCGGCCCATCTCCGCCATGAAGGCCGCAGGATCGAGCTGCTCCGGGGCGACGACGCCGCGGAGGCCGATCTCGCCGCGGGCGAACTGCCGTACGGCGCACGCGGCCGACGCGCCCGTCTGCCACGCCGTCCCCTGCACTCCCATCTCGCTCCACGCGTCGTCGTGCGACGTGATCTGATGGAGGAAGCGGCGCACCGGGCGGCCGTCGATGGTGCCCTCGGCGAGGGTGCCGACGCAGACCTCGCCGTGGATCTTGCCGCTCAGGTCCACGGGCCTCGGAAAGCGGGACGCGACGAAGCGGATGGGCGAGAACGTGGCGCCCTCGAACTCCACCGGGTCGCGCTGGTTCAGGCCGAGCACCTTGAACGCGCGCAGGGTCTCGACGAAGCGCGGGTCCAAGGCGATGTAGAAGGTGACGTCGCGGAGGCCCTTGCCGGCGAGGAACATGGGGATGAGCTGCGACTCCTCGTGGTCGACGTTACAGAGCGTCAGCTTGCCGACGGGCTCCGGGAACACGAAGTCCATGAACACCGAGAGCGCCTCGTTGCGGTCTTCTCGCCCGTCCCGGAAGACGGTAGGCGGCAGCAGGCACTCCTCGATCATCGTCTCGGCCGAGAACGAGCAGGCCAGCTCGTAGTCGTCCACGGTCGCGTTGTCGCCGTCGAGGACGAGCATCCTCTCGACCGTGTCGAACTGGTCGTAGAGGGCGCGGGCGAAGACGTCGCTGACGCCCGGGTCGATACCGAACGACACGAGCGCCGTCCGCTCGCGCTTCGCGAACTCGTCGTGCAGGGCGAACTGCTCGTCGAGGTCGGCCGTGCCGGTGATCTCGCGCGGCCCGCCGGTGCCCATGTCCAGGTAGTGCCGGCGCGCGTCCAGGCAGGCCTCCATGACGGGGATGTCCCAGGCGGTCGCCAGCGCGTTCAGCACGAGGTCGGCCTCGCCGGCGGCGGCCACCAGTGCAGCGTGGTCGCCGGCGTCGAGAACGCGCGTCTCCGCCTTACCCGGCGGCAGCTTCGCCGCGACCTCTTCGAGCCGTCGCTGGTCGATGTCGGCCAGCAGGACGCCCTCGACCGAAGGTTCCAACGCCGCGACCCTCGCCGTGATCTCGCCCACCGCGCCGACACCCAATTGCAGCACACGCATCGGACCTCCCTCCGTCGCTCAAGGAACCACCTGAAGGGTGACAGAAAAAACCACGCGCTACCAGCGAAGATTTCGTATCGAACTTGTGGAGGCTTGGGAGCGGAACTTGCTCGATGTTGACGTGGCCGGACACACCGGGTACCGTCTCGCCATGCTCCTGAGCGTGCAACAGGCGGCGCGCCGGCTCGGCGTGTCACCGGTCACCATCCGCCGCTGGACGGCCACCGGCTTCCTGCCCTGCACGCGTACGGCCGGCGGCCATCGCCGCATCGACGAACACGACATCGACGACCTCGCCAAGGCCATCGGCGGCAGCAACCATCTCGCCGCGCAGCTGGCGCGCGAGCGCGAGGTCGACGTGCTCATCAACACGTCCGTGGCGCTGGCCGTCAAGCTCGACCTCACCGAACTGCTGCTCGAGATCGCGATGCGTATGACCAGCCTGCTGGACTGTCACTTCTGCGCCATCTCCCAGTACGACCCGTCGGCAGACGCCACGCGCACGCTGGCCGAGTACGACCACGCCGGCCAGCGTCTGCCCGACGCCAGCCCCTATCGCCTGCGCGACTTCCCGCTCACGCGGCGCGTGCTCACGGAGCAGGCCACCGCCGTGGTCAACGTCGATGACCCGCAGGCCGACCCCGCCGAGGTCGCAGAGCTGCGCCGCGAGGGAGACCGCAGCCTCCTCATGGTGCCGCTCGTCGTCCAGGGCCGCAGCATCGGGCTCCTCGAGGTCGTGGACCAGAAGCGGACGCGGCAGTTCTCGCGCCAGGAGCTGCGCCTCGCCGAAGCGATCGCCGGCCAGGCCGCGGTCGCGATCCAGAACGCCCGGCTCTTCGCCGAGCGCCGCCGCAGCGACGAGGACGTCTCCAACCTGCGCAGGGCGCTCGCGCGTCTGACGCCACAGGTGACGCGACTCGGGCAGGGCGAGAGCACGACGGACGCGCTCGGGACGGTATCCCGGGCCGTGTGCGACGCCGTCGGCGCCATCTCCTGCGTGGTCAGCATGGGCGGCGCGAGCGCCGGCGCCTTCGGCGCCGGCCAGATCGCCGCCCCGGCGGACGGCGGCTGCGAACATGGCACCAACGCCAACCTGGTGATCGCCCGTGACCCCTCGGAGCGCACCGACCTCACCCTCGCGATCACGCTCCCGCGCCCCCCGGGAGAAGGCCAGGTCGAGCTGCTCGACTTCTTCGCCGCCACCATCGCCGCGATCGTCGCCCGCTGAGCGCGGTCGCCCGACCTTCCGCGACCGCCGACCGACGAGAATCGCTCGATCCTGCCCCGACGGCGTCGTCAGAACCGTCATCCGGCCGCCGCGACCACGGCAGCATGAGATCCCGTTTTGCTGGGAGTTCGTCGTCGCCGCGGCGCAGACGAACTTCGCACGCCCTCGACCGGTAAGTTCACTCGAGTTGACGCCGTCGCGGACGCCCGTTACGGTCCTCCCATGTACCTCAGCGTCCAACTCGCCGCCCGGCGACTCGGCGTCTCGCCGCACACCATCCGTCGCTGGACCGCCTCCGGCTTCCTCCCGTGCACGCGCACGGCCGGCGGCCATCGGCGCATCCGGCAGGAGGACATCGACGAGCTCACCCATCTGATCGGCGGCAGCAACCACCTCGCCGCGAGACTCGCGCGCGAACGCGAGCTGGAGACGCTCGTCGCCACGGCCGTCGCCGTGTCCAGCCAGCTCGACGTCGCCGCGCTCCTGCGCGAGATCGCCAGGCAGATGACGACCCTCCTCGACGCGCACGTCTGTGTCATCTCGGACTACGACCCGGCGACGCGCACGGTCTCCGTACAGGCCGAGTACGACGATCTGGGCAACCGTCGCCCGGACACCATGACGTACACGCTGAGCCGCTTCCCCATGGCCCGTCGCGCGATCGAGGACCACGAGAGCATCACCGTCAACGTGAGCGACCCCCACGCGGACCCCGCCGAGGTGGCGATCATGCGCCGTGACGGCGACAAGTGCCTGCTCATCCTGCCGATGGTGCACCAGGGACACAGCATCGGCCTCATCGAGGTGCTCGATCACAAACGCGAACGCAAGTTCAGCCGGCAGGAGATGCGGCTCGCCAACGCCGTGGCCGCGCAGGCGGCGGTGGCCGTGCACAACGCGACCGTCTTCGCCCAGCTCAAGCGCAGCGACCAGGACGTCCTCTCGCTGCGCCGCGCGCTCGAGGCCGTCTCCTCCGGATACGCGACACTCCACCGGCAGACGGGTACCGCCGACATCCTGAGGACGGCGGCCGAGATCGCGGCCGAGGCGCTCGGGGCGATCTCCTGCGTGGCGAGCTGTCGCGGTGAGAGCGCCGGCGCGTCCGGCCTGAGGCCTGACGCCCGGGCGACGACCCGGACCGGCGCAGCGCACGTGATCGTCTCGTCCGCACCGTGCGGCGACGACACGATGACGCTGACGTTGACGTTGGCTGGCGACGGCCGCGAAGGACGAGCCGAACTCCTCGGCCTCGTGGCCGCCATGGCCGCCGGCGCGCTCGGGAGCTCCGCCCGCGCCTGACCCGCGAGCGCGCCACGCCGCCTCTGCTATCCTCGAAGGCATGTCCCGCGACCGTCCCCTCATGGTGGGGATCGACACCGAGACCACCGGTCTCGACCCCCTGAGCGACCGCATCATCGACGTCGGAGCCGTACGGCTCGACGACGCCCTTCGCGTGACCGATCGATTCACGACGCTCGTCGACCCGGGCGTGCCGATACCGCTCTTCGTCACGCGCCTCACCGGCATCGGGGACGCCGACGTCGCCGGCGCACCAGGCATCGCCGAGGCGCTCGCGCGACTCCGCGCCTTCGCCGGCGACGCGATCCTCGTGGCCCACAACGCCGCCTTCGACCGTGAGCACCTCGCGGCGGCCGCACGCCGTACCGGCGCCGAGCCACTCGACAACGACTGGTTCGACACGCTCGAGGCCGCCCTCCTTCTCTACCCCGAGCTCGACCGCCACGCGCTGCCGGTGCTGGCCGAGGAACTGCGCCTCGAGACGCGGGCCCACCGGGCGCTGCCCGACGCGGAGGCGGCAGCGGAGGTCCTCGCCCGTCTGGCGCGGCGCGCCGCCGGCTTGCCCGACGTGGAGCGGCGGCTGCTGCAGGCGGTCTCGTGGCCGCCGCTTCGCCTGCTGGACGCGTGCGCGGCGACGCCTGAGGCCCAGCCTCCGCCGCCGGTCGCCGACGCGCCTCCGGAGACGCCGGGGATGGTACCCGTCCTCCCCGTCGCGGCGGACGACTGGAGGCGGGAGCTGGACGGCGCCGGAGATGGCGGCGCGGATGACGGCGCGAGCGCCGCCGAGGGCCCCGGCGCCGCTCCGGGCCTCGCGGGCCGCCTGCCGGGGTTCCGCCGGCGCGGCGGCCAGGTGGACTACGCCGAGGCCGCCGCCGACGTCTTCGAGCACGGCGGCATCGGCGTGTTCGAGGCGGGGACCGGCATGGGCAAGAGCCTCGGCTATCTGCTGCCGGCGGCGTTCGCCGGCGCCGCTTCCGGCCGCCGACTCCTCGTGAGCACGAAGACCAAGTCACTGCAGCGCCAGCTGGCGAGGACGGAGCTGCCGCTGGTCGCCGCCGCGCTGCCTCCCGGCTGGCGCTGGGCGCTGCTCATGGGACGCGAGAACTACCTCTGCCGCCGACGGATGGACGAGGCGGTGGCCGCGGAGTCGGAGTCGCTTCCCGATCCCGAGCGCACGCTGGCGCTTGCCTATCTCGTCGGGCGAGCGCGCCGCGGCGACGTGGATCTCTCCGCCCTGCCCTACCGGGCGTCGCTGGTACTGCCGGCGCTGGCCGACCTCGCCCGCGAGCTCCGCTCGTCGCGCGCCACGTGTCTCGGGCGCTTCTGTCCTGCGCGCCACGCTTGTCACTGGCGGCTGGCGCGCGGCCGTGCGGAGTCCGCCCATCTCGTCTGCGTCAACCACGCCCTCCTGCTCACGGGAAGGGAGACGCTCCCCGCCTTCGAGGACGTGGTGATCGACGAAGCGCACCTCTTGTATCACGAGGCCACCGAGGCCTTCAGCGACAGGGTCGATGCGCGATCCATCGACCAGTTGCTGGCCGATCTCGCCGGCAGGCACCGGCAGCGCCGTCTGTCCCAGCGCCTGCGGGCCGCGGCGAAGGGCCTGGAGCCCGACGGCGCACGCGTGGTGGCCGCGGCCGCCGACGCCTGCGAGGTGGCCGCGGAAGAGGCGCCGGCCCTGAGCAGGGCGCTCGGCGAGGCGCTGGCAGGCCTCGCCGCCGCCGCTGCCCGCGCCGGCGATGGCGGCGATCCCGGCGCCCGTCGCGGCGCTCCAGGAGACGAGTACAACACCACCGTGTGGCTCACGGCCGGGCTGCGCGACCTGCCGGAGCACGACCGCTTCCAGGTCCGCGCCGGGTTGCTGGCGGAGACGCTCGCCAGGCTCGCCGGCGCGGCGGCGACCGGCGCCGACGCGCTACCCGAGGACCACCGCGAACGCGCCACGCTCGCCGCGCTCGCGGAAGACGCCTCCGCCGCCGCGGAGCTTCTCGGCGAACTGCCCGAGGGCGGCGGGCCGGATGCGGTCGCCTGGGCGGAGCTCGAGAGCGCCCGCCACGGCGCCTCCGGCCTCAGGCGTTGGGCCCTCACCCGCGCCCCGGTCACACCCGCCGCCGGCATCAAGGAGATCCTCTGGGACCGGCTGCGCAGCGGCGTCCTCACGAGCGCGACGCTGACGGTCGCGGGTTCCTTCTCCTACTTCCGCGACATGACCGGGCTCACGCGCGACGTGGACGTCCGCGAGCAGGTGTTCGCGTCGCCGTTCGAGTACCGCCGCCAGGCCGTCCTCGTGCTCGAACACGATCCCGGTGGCGCATGGCTGCCGGAGGCACTGGCCGAGCGCCAGGGCGAGCGCCTCAAGCGCATCGCCGCCGTCACCGGCGGGCGCACCCTGGCCCTGTTCACCAACAGGCGTGACATGCACCGGGTGGCGGCGGCCGTGGGGGAGCACGTGGAGGACGACGGCGTCCTCGTGCTCGCGCAGGGGCTCCACGGCAGCGCGGCCAGCCTCGCCGAGGAGTTCCGTACCCATCCGGAGACGGTCCTCCTCGGGGTCGACACGTTGTGGACGGGGCAGGACTTCCCGGGCGACGCGCTCACCTGCCTCGTGATCGCCAAGCTCCCCTTCCCGCGCCAGGATCCCCTCTTCAGCGCCCGCAGGCGGGCCTGCGAAGAGGCCGGCGAGCGGTGGTTCGAGCGTTTCTACCTGCCGGAAGCCGTCCTCAAGTTCCGGCAGGGGTTCGGCCGGCTGATCCGCACGGAGAGCGACACGGGCGTCATCGTGGTCCTCGACCACCGGCTCACGCAGAAGGCCTACCGCAAGGACTTCCTGGGCAGCCTGCCGGAGATGGACGTGGTGGAGGCGGCGCCCGGGGATCTCGCCGCCGTCGTGGAGCACCACCTGCGGCGCCTGCGGTCGGGCGCCTGACCTTCTACTTGAGCAACCTGCCGCTGCCCCTGGCGGTCTCGACACCGACGCGCTTGACGAGGCGCGCCTTGCTCTGCTTGCCGCAGTAGGGGCAGGTGAGGTTCTTGTAGCTGTAGTAGGTGCCGTCCGGGTTCTTGCCGACCGCCGACGCGGTGAAGAAGTTGATCGTGGTCGGCAACTGGAAGGCCTTGCCGCACTTGCCGCAGACATAGCCCGACTTGCGCGAGACGAGGCCGATGTACATCCAGAGCCCGGCGAGGATCAGGAGGAGCGTGGGCAGAAAGCCTCTCCACGGGTAGATGACGAGCAGAGCGACCAGCACCACGGCGACGAAGACGCCGAGCTTCCACAGGGTGTCGAACCAGTCGTGCCGGGTCCGTTCGATGAAACGGGCCACTCAGCCTCCGACCGGCCCGGCCAGGTAGCTGACCAAGGTGAAGATGCCGAAGAGCACGGCGGCGACGACGACTGCGAACGCCAGCGTCGACAGAAACCCCGCGAACATTCCTCTGGCCATGTGGACTCCCGCGCTCGTGGTGCCGGGCGGCGGTCCGCCGCCGCGTGGCGGGCGGGCCTCACGCCAGAGTATGCCACTCCCGCGCCGACGGAGAAACCGCCGCGCGACGCTCAAGCTCACAGGGTGCCGCAGCCGATACCCGCGAGTGGCGGCACCGGCCGCCGGCGCCGCGGTCCGCAGAGGACCGCGGCGGAGACCGAGGAGGAAGCACATGGACGTCGAGTTCCAGAACGGCCCGGCCTTCACCGTCGCCGTCGTCACGATGGCCGCCGGCGAGCAACTGCGCACCGAGGGCGGCGCCATGCTCAGCATGACCACCGGCACACAGATCGAGACCTCCACCCAGGGGGGCGTGCTCAAGGGTCTCAAGCGGTCGCTCTCCGGCGAGTCGTTCTTCATGAACACGTTCACGGCGCCGGCTACCGGTGGCGAGATCGTCCTCGCCCACGCCATGCCGGGCGACATGTCCTACATCGATCAGCAGGGCGACACCTGGCTCTACCATCGCGACGGCTTCGTCGCCTGCGAGACGGGGATCGACCTCGACACCAAGTGGGGCGGTCTGAAGGGCGCCTTCGGCGCCTCGTCGTTCTTCGTCGTCAAGTGCACGGGCCACGGGAAGGTCGTCTTCGCGACCTACGGAGCCCTGCGACGCGTCGACCTGCAGGCCGGCCGGCAGTACACCGTGGACAGCGGACACCTCGTCGCCTGGCACGAGGCGATGCCGATCCAGGTGCACAAGGTCGGCGGCCTCAAGTCGCTGTTCTTCTCGGGGGAGGGCTTCGTGGTCACGCTCACCGGCCCCGGCACCTTCTTCACCCAGACCCGCAGTGAGGGCGCCTTCGTCAGCTGGCTGGTCCCCCACCTGCCCAAGAGCAGCAGCTGAGGCGCCGCGCGGAAGCAGCTACGCGGTGAGCTTCTTGAGCGCCCAGGCCATGGTGCGCCCCAGGGTGGCCATCGTCCGCAGACCCTCTTCGTCGCGCTCCACGTCGCCGATGTCGCAGCCGACGGCCAGGTTCCAGTAGCTTGAGCCGACGACGATCATCTCGTTGATCTGGAACCAGTGGTTGATGCTGTCGAAGGCATGGATGGCGCCGCCGCGCCTGGCGACGACCACGGCGGCGCCGACCTTGCGCGCCAGTGGGTTGCCGCTCTTGCGCGTCGCGTAGCCGGCGCGCTCCATGAGGGCCTGCGTCGTGGCGGTGCAATTGGCGTAGTACGTCGGTGAGCCGATGAGGATGCCGTCGGCGGCGAGCATCTTCTGCACGCACTCGTTGAGTCCGTCGTCCTCCAGTCCGGAGCAGCGATAGTCCTGCGTCTCGGCGCACTTGAGGCAGGCGGTGCAGCCGCGAAAACGCTTGTTGTGGAGCTGCACCAGCTCGGTCTCGATCCCCTCGGCCTCGAGCTCGGCGAGCACCCTGCGGAGCAGGATGGCCGTGTTGCCGTCCTTGCGCGAGCTGCCGTTGAACGCCACCACTCTCATCTCATCGCCTCCTCACACGACCTCGAGCGACCGCGCGAGGTCGTCCATGTGTCGCCGCGCCTCGCGCGCCGTGCAGGCGACGCCGGGCAGCGGCACGGCGAACACCCGGCGGCCGAAGGTGCGCATGAGGTCGTCGTTGAACCCGTACTCGCTCTTGTGCTCCCAGCCGTACGAGAAGCGCAGGACCTTGTCCAGCGAGCCCTTGTACACGAACACGAGGATCCGCGGCCGCAGCCGCTGGGCGACGCCGGCCACACGCTCCCAGCCGGCCTCGTACTCGTGACGAACGGGCTCATCGCCGAAGGGCCGCGGCACCTTGCAGAGGTCGGTGACGCCGAAGCCGGCGTCGAGGAGCGCGTCGTCGGCGAAACCGCCCGGCGCGGCGCTCAGGATGCCGGCCTCTCCGAGCCGCTTCCACAGCCCTTTGCCCATGCGGCCCTCGAAGTAGTGGCCGGCCTCGACACTGGCCGGCGAGGGCGTCTTGCCCACGAAGAGCGCCCGCAGGGTGCCCCGCTCCGGGAGGATGTCGGCGAGCGTGGGCACGCCCACGCCGTCGACCTCGATCTCGGTGAGGTGCGTCACGGCGCCGTCTCCACGCACGAGAAGCGGTGCGCCACGCGCACGAGCGCCAGGGTGTCCAGCGCGCAATACTCGAGCAGCGACCGGCGCAGAGCGTCCCGCCGCTCCCCGCTGGTCGCCGCGTCCGTCGCCTCGTGGTAGGCCGCCTGCGCCGAGAGGCCGTCCCGCACCTCTTCGAGCAGCGCGTGGTCAAGCTCGGCGTCGACCGTCGGAAGCACCGCCTTGAGCGAATACGAGCCGT
The DNA here is from genome assembly GCA_964545565.1 of uncultured Thermoleophilia bacterium. Lineage (GTDB taxonomy): Bacteria > Actinomycetota > Thermoleophilia > UBA2241 > UBA2241 > CAIXSE01. Next base: position 23,749 of record CAZJGT010000007.1, on the reverse strand, counting down.
TCAGCGCCGGATGCTCGTAGTGGTCGCGCGTGAGCCGCAGCAGGTCGACGAGACGCCCCGCCACCGCATCGAGCTCCGGGGCGAGATCGGGGAACATGCGCGCCATCTCCATGATGCGCCACTTCTCGAAGTCGTGGTACACGAAGACCGGACCACGATCGCCCAGCGCCGCGAGAAGCGCCTCCGCGGCCGCGCGCATCGGCGCCTCCCCGCTGGTGTCGATGAACTCCCGGTGCGTCACGTCGCCGGGCCCTGCCTCCACGTGGCACGACCACTGGAAGACGACCTGCTGGAAGGGGCTCGTTCCGGGCCAGACCGGCACGGCGAACTGCACCGTCTCGAAATCGAGATAGTAGCGGGGGTACGGCAGGGTCGCGAGGAACGTCGTGGCCGCCGGATCGAGGCGTCCCAGCGCGGGGTCCGGCGGTACGGCGCAGAGGCCGTCGGCATCGCGCTCCGGGCGCGTCTTGCCCTCTTGACCGTCGCAGAAGGACGCGAACGGGCACTCGAAGGGGCGGCGACACTGCGGTCCGGAGCGGATCGCCGGCAGCGGCCCGGCGAGCAACAGGTTGAACCCGCGCACCCAGCCGGGGATGTGTGCCATGAGCGGACGCGCCTGATCGGCCACCGGGATCTCGCGGAGAAGGCCGCGGTAGTCGCCGCCGCCGGGGTAGACGTAGTCCGTGTCGATGACCGCCACGCTGAGGCCGTGGAGCGGCACGCCCGCGCCCTCGGCGACCCACCCCTGGACGGCGACGTCCTGGAGGTGGTACTCCTTGAGCCGCGTCGCCGACTTGACCTCGATCAGCCGGCAGCGGCCGCCGCGGCGCTCGAGGACGTCCGCGCGGATGAGGACACCCCGGTGCCTGAAGGTGGCCTCGTACAGCGTCACGTCGCCGGGCCGCGCAAGCGCGCGTTCGGTCTCACGGAGCGCTTCGCTCAGCGACGCCCCGTCGCCGATCAGCACGCCGTCACCGTAAAGTTCGCGGGCGACCTGGCCGACGCCGTGTCCCGCCACGAAGCGACGCCGGGTGTCGGCGCTGTAGACCTCGAGGTCGGGGCGGTGCACGGACAGCCAGAGGCGCTTGCCGCACTGCAGGCCGGCGGTGATCTTCGACTTGGAGAGACGGAAGGTACGCACTGCTCCCATTGTATCCTCCAGAGGCGGTCCTCGTGCTCCCGGCCGCGTCCGGACCCTGTGGTAGTGTCGCCGCCATGAAGCTCATCCACACGGCCGACTGGCACCTCGGTCGTCTCTTCCACAACGTCCACCTCACGCGCGACCAGGAGCACGTGCTTCGGCAGCTGGTCGCGCTCGTCGCCGACGTACGCCCGGCGGCCGTCATCGTGGCCGGCGACCTCTACGACAGGGCCGTCCCCCCCACCGAGGCCGTCGAACTGCTCGACCACGTGCTCACGGAGATCGTCGACGGGCTCGGCGTCCCCGTCATCGCCATCGCCGGCAACCATGACAGCGCCGTACGGGTCGGCTTCGCCTCCTCCCTGCTGCGGCAGCGCGGGCTCAACCTCGTCGGCGAGCTGCCGCAGGCGGCCTCGCCCATCGTCCTCCACGACGCCCACGGCCCGGTGCACGTGGCCGCTCTCCCCTTCGCCGACCCGGCAGAGGCCCGCGACGCCTACGACGACGCGCGCATCCACGACCAGCGAGCGGTCACCGCCGCGGGGGTGGCGAGGGCACTTGTCGCCACGCCGGCAGGCGAACGCCGCGTGGTCGTCGCCCACGCTTTCGTCGCCGGCGGGCTGGAGAGCGAGAGCGAGCGGCCCATGAGTGTCGGCGGCGCCCAGCAGGTCCCCGCAGCCGTCTTCCAGGACTTCGACTACGTCGCCCTCGGACACCTGCACCGCCCGCAGACCTGCGGCTCCGAGACGGTCCGCTATGCGGGCTCGCTGCTCAAGTACTCGTTCGCGGAGCACGGCCACGACAAGTCGGTGAGCGTCGTCGACATCGGCGCCCCGGGCAGCGCCGACGGCGCGGCCGGCCGGCCCCACGTCTCCGTCGAGACGATATCCCTCACCCCACGGCGTGACGTGCGCCGCCTCGAGGGGACGCTCGCCGACCTGCTCGAACGCGGGCGCGCCGACCCGCGCCGCGACGACTACGTCCTCGCCTCGCTGCTCGACGACGCCGCGCTCTACGACCCCATCGGCCGTTTGCGCGCGGTCTATCCCAACGCCCTCGCCATCGAACGGCCTGCGTACGAGCGCTTCGGCACCGGAGGCCCGCTGCGTCCGCGACCGGGTTCCGTGAGCGACGTCGAGCTCTTCGAGGCCTTCTTCCGCTACGCCACCGACGACGAACTCGGGCACCAGCGCCGCGCTGCGCTCACCGAGGTCGTCGACCGGCTCGAGCGCCGACGGCGCGAATCCGCCTCGTGAGACCGCTGCACGTGACCATGCAGGCCTTCGGCCCCTACGCCGGCGAGCAGACGCTCGATTTCGCCGATCTGCGCGGGGCCGGCTTCTTCCTCATCACCGGCCCCACCGGCTCCGGCAAGACCACGGTCCTGGACGCGATGTCCTTCGCTCTCTACGGCGTCACCAGCGGCGGACCCGAGAGCGACGGCGGCCGCTCCGGCGCGTCCATGCGCAGCGACCACGCCGCCCCGGACCTGCTCACCAGCGTGGTCTTCGACTTCGCACTCGGCAGAGACCGGTATCGCATCCGCCGTGAGCCGGAGCAGGAGCGCCCCAAGCGCAAAGGAGGCGGCACCACGAGGCACAACCAGTCGGCGACGCTGTGGCGGCTCCGCGACGCCGGCGACGGTTCGTTCGCCGAGGACGGCGGTCCGCTCGCCACCGGCTGGACCAGGGTCACCGCCAAGGCCGAGGAGCTCCTCGGCTTTCGCTCCGAGCAGTTCCGTCAGGTGGTCATGCTCCCTCAGGGACGGTTCCAGAAGCTGCTCGCGGCCGATTCGCGGGAGCGCGAGCAGATCCTGCGGGCCCTCTTCGACACCGGCCACTTCACGGCTCTCGAGCTGGCGCTCAAGGACGCGGCCAAGAGCCTCCGTGACGACGCCGCACGCGTCAAGGCGCAGTGCGCCGAAGCGCTGCGGCAGGCCGAGGCGGAGACCTCGGACGACCTTGCCGAGCGCTGCGCCAAGCTCGCCGTCGCGGCGGGTGAGGCCGGTGACCACGCCGTCGCCACGGAGGCGGCCCGTGACGAAGTGCAGGAGCGGCTCCGGCGTGGCCGCGACGCCGCGACGCGCCTCGCTGAGCTCGCCCGCGCCGAGGAGGCGGCGCAGGTCGTCGCCGGACGTGAGGACGAGATCGCCGCTGCGACCGCCGAACTCGAGGCCGCGACGCGTGCCGCGACGGTGGTCGACCTTGCCGAACGTGCTCTCGCGGCACAGGAGGAAGCCGGCTCACGCCGCGCGGCGGCGGAATCCGCCGAGGCGGACCGGCTGCGTCTCGCCGAGAGCTCGGCGCAAGCCGCCGCCGCCCTCCGGCGGCAGGAGGGTCTGTCCGACGAGCGCGAGGCGGCCGCGGAGGACGTGCGCCGACTCAGAAGCTGCGTCGCCGCCACCGCCGACCTTGCCGCCGAGCGCGAAGCAGCCGAGACGGCGTCGGTCGCGGCGGACTCGGCACGCGCCGCAGCGGCCGGTGCGGATGCGGCCTGGACGGCGGCGTGGAGCAGCCTGACCGCCGCCGAGGCGGCCGCACGCAGGTCGCACGCCGGCATGCTCGCGCGCGACCTGTGCGACGGCGAGCCGTGCCCCGTGTGCGGCGCTACGGAGCATCCGGCGCCGGCCGGCCTCTCCGAAGAGGCGCCGGTCGCCGGCCGGCTCGAGGGGCTTCGCCTCGCAGCCGACCGCGCGTCGGACGCCCGCGATGCCCTCAACCAGGCGCTGCGCTCGGCCGAGAACGCGGAGGCCGCGGCGGCGGCCCGACTGGCGGAGTGCGAGAAGGCCGCTCCCGAGTTCACCGACCCGGCCAAGCTGGACGCTGCCGTCTCCGCGGCGCTCGAGCGGTCCCGAGCGTTGATCACCGCCGAGCGCGAGGCGACGACCGCGGCCCGCAAGGCGGAGACCGCGGCAGCCACGGCGACCGTCGCGGCCGCGGCGGCCGAGCGGGAGCTCACAAAGGCGGACGCCGAGGCAACACGAGCCCAAGAGGAGCTCCGCCGGCGCCTGAGCGCCGCCGGCTTCGAGGACGAGGCGGCGTGGACCGCCGCCCGCCGGGAGCCCGGCAACGTGAAGGAGCTCCGCGACGACGTGACCGCTCACGAGCAGGAGGCGCTGCGCACTGCCGAGCGCCTCCGGCTCGCGCGGGCGGCGGCGGCGGACGTGGAGCGGCCGGATCTGGGCGCTCTGGAGGCGGAGGCGGCCGCGGCGGCGGAGTCGGCCCGCAGCGCGCGCACGGCCGCCGCGGAGCTCGCCTCCGCCGCCGAGACCGCCGCCCGCCAACTCCAACGCCTCGGGCAACTCCAGTGTGAGGCCGAGACCATCGACGCCCGCTACGGCGTCCTCGGGCGTCTCGCCGACGTCGCGAACGGCGACAACGCGCGTCACCTCTCCTTTCAGCGCTACGTCCTCGGCGCGTTTCTCGACGACGTCCTGGTCGCCGCCTCCCAACGCCTGCACCTCATGAGCAAGGGCCGCTATCGCCTCGAACGGACGGAGCGGCGCTTCGGAGGCAAGGCCGCGGCCGGCCTCAACCTCGAGGTCTTCGACGCCTGGACCGGCGTCGCGCGGCCGGTCGCCACCCTCTCCGGAGGCGAGGCGTTCATGGCCGCGCTTTCGCTGGCGCTCGGGCTGGCGGAGGTCGTGCAGGCGCACGCCGGTGGCATCCGCCTCGAGACGGTGTTCGTCGACGAGGGCTTCGGCTCGCTCGACGACGAGTCCCTCGACCTCGCGATCGCCGCCCTGATGGGCCTCGGCGAGGACGGCCGTCTGGTGGGGATCATCTCGCACGTGAGTGAGCTGCGGGAGCGCATCGACGCGCGCCTCGAGATCGCGGCCGGCAAGAGCGGCAGCCGGGCGCGGTTCGTCGTCTCGTAGGGCGGGGAGACTCCCTCCATGTACGTCTATCGCCGGCGGGCAGCGCTGATCCTCTTCCTCGTGGCGCTCGCGGCCGTCGCGGCGTTCGCCCTCGGCATCACCCTCTGCATCGACTGGACCGGCGGCGGCGCACCGCCACGCGACCTCGGGCCGGCGGCCGCATCGACCTTCCGTGTCCTCTGATCGGCGTACAATCGGTGCGGTATCAACCGCCCGCATGGAGGCCCGATGCACGCCGAACCGCCCCGCCGGCCCGACCCTTCCCGTCTGCTGCGCGAGCTTGACCTGCGGACTCCCCTCATCGGCTTCTACGACGCCCCGGATCCGGACGCGTTCGCTCCACTGGTGGCGCCGAAGCACGGAGCCGGACGCGGGCAGTGCCTCTTCGACTTCTATCGCCACTGGGGAAAGGGAGAGACGCTTCATCTCACCGCCGACAACTTCGGTTGTGGCGGCTGCGGTCGCGCCCTCTTCGGCGTGCAGACGCGTGCGAGGGACGACTTCATCGATTTCCTCTGGAAGGACGAGGGGCTGCGCGCGAACCGCGACCTGATGGCAGGCTGGGTCGACCATGCACCCACGTACCGGCCCGAACATGCCGGCATCCTGGTCGGGCCGCTCAAACCGGAGCTGGCGAAGTACCTGAAGACGGTGACCTTCTGGGTCAACGCCGACCAGCTCAGCGTGCTGCAGCACGGCGCCTATCAGCACCACGCGTGGGGCGATCCCGACCCGGTGACGGTGCCCTTCGGGTCGGGTTGTTCGGAGCTCGTCGTGCCCTTCCGCGACCTCGGACTGCCGCAGGCGGTGATCGGCGCCACCGACATCGCCATGCGGGACGGCCTGCCGCCGGGCGTCCTGGCCTTCACGGTCACGGTGCCCCTGTTCGCACAGCTGTGCGAGCTGGGCGACCAGAGCTTTCTCGGCAAGGGCTTTCTCACCCACCTGCGCAAGACCCGAGGCGGATCCCTGGCCTGAGAGACCCGCGGACCATGGCTCAGCCCGGCTGCGCAGGCGGGGCTCGCCGTGGTCCGGTACCATACTCCCATGACGTCCCGAGAAGCGCTTCGGCGCCTGAACCGCAACCGTGAGAAGCTGCGTACACACCACGTGCTTCATATCGCCGTGTTCGGGTCCACGGCGCGCGATCAGGCCACCGCCCAGAGCGACGTCGATCTCCTCGTGGAGTTCCAGCCGGACGCGCACGTAGGGCTCTTCGCCTACGTGCGCCTGCTCGACTTCCTCTCCGACGTCATGGACACGCGCATCGACCTCGCGACGCCGGCCGCCCTGCGACCGGAGATGCGCGACGAGATCGTGGGAGAGGCGATCCGTGCCTTCTGAGCGGCGATTGCAGACGCCCGCGTACGCCGAGCGCCAGGCCAAGCTTCGCTTTCGCGACTGGCGCTTTCGCGTGCGCGACATCCTTGCGGCCCTGGACGCCATCGCCACCTACACGGACGGCATGACGTTCAGCGCGTTCGTCGCCGACGCGCGCACGCGCGATGCCGTCATCCGCAACCTCACGACGATGGGCGAGTCGGTGCGCTGGATCCCCGACGCGATCCTCGACGCGCATCCCGAGGTGCCGTGGCGTACCATGCGCGGCGTGCGCAACGTCGTCGTACACCAGTACTTCGGCATCGACGACGCCATCCTCTGGGAGACGGTGCGCGGCGACCTGCCGCCGCTCGTCGACCCGCTCGGGGCGATCCTCCGCTCCTGAGGCCGGCTCAAAGGGGCGGCGGACGTCGCCGGCCGCCACGCGCACCACATCGGCGCAACCCCCCGTGTACAATCGGCGCGGCCATGCAACAGCCCACCACACAGGAGCACCTCGAGTACGCGAGCCTGAACTGGCGCTTCGCCGCTGTGCTCATCGACACCGTCGTCCTCGTCGGGCTGTTGATCATCGCAGCCATGGGCTACGTGCTGGTGCTCGCGCTCCAGGGCAAGGTCGACCCCAGCGACCCTGCCGCGGTGGAGACCATCAACGCCCAGCTGCAGATGCCCAACTGGGTGGCCAACGTGTTGGTGTTCGGGGGGCTGTTCCTCTACTACTTCGTCCTCGAGTCGATCTTCAGCGCCAGCATCGGCAAGCTCGTCCTGCGCATGCGCGTGACCACGCCGGACGGGTCGCGTCCCGGAGGCATGGCGGTGCTGGTCCGCAACGTGGTGCGTCTGCCGGAGGCGTGGCTGCTGTACCTGCCGGCTGGTCTTTCCTGCCTCGTCAGCGCGCGGCGCCAGCGCCTCGGCGATCACGCGGCGCGCACCATCGTCGTGCGGCGTCGCGCCGTGGCGGGCGTCGGCACGGCGCACGCGCCGGGACCTCCGACGGGTCCGGCCGCTCCCGCCCCGTCACCGTCCCCGACGGCGCCGGCTTGGCCGGTCGTCCCGGCGGCCCCCGCCGCGCCGGCGCCGCCCGATCTGGAGCAAGCGCTGGGGCGGCTCAAGGTCGCTGCTCTCGCAACGCTCGGCGCGCACCTGACGTACCTGCGCTTCTCCGAGCGCGAACTGGCGATGGGGTCACTGGACGCCACCGGCTACTCCGAGGAGTATGTGAGCGCCTGGTTCACGCTGACGCAGACGGTGACTGCACTCGCCGCGGCGCGCGACGCCGCGGTTGCGGCGGCCATGGCGGGCGGCGAGACGCTGGACGCGGTCGCCGCCGCCCAGGCGGACCTCGCACACTTCTTGTCGGAGCTCGCCCCCTACTTCCCGGCGCGTACCGACGAAGAGATCCATGACGCATTCCTCGCGGTGGCCCGCTCGCAGCCGACATCTTCAACCTGAACTCCCGGGGCGCGATGGCGAGATCGGGGTACGATGGGTGCACGGGTGGCCGACGAGGAGGGGCGATCATGACCGGGAGATCCTCACCCACGCTGTCAGACGGTCGACCCCTGCTCACCCTCCTTGTCCTCGCCATCGCCGCGGCGGCGCTGCTCACGCCGGCCGCCGCCGCAGCGCCCAAGCCGTTCCCGGTCTGCATCCGGTTCGGCGGCCAGGCCGGTCCGGAGATCGCCGGCGCGATGGTCGTGTGGACCGACAACCGCAACGGCAACCTCGACATCTACGCCCGCAACCTGAGCACGCGCCGTGACTACGCCGTCTGCACCGACAAGGCGCAGCAGGACAACCCCTCCGTCACGCGCTACGTGACGGCCGGCGGCAAGGTCCGCTACGTCGCCGTGTGGGTCGACAAGCGCAACCACCCGGACGGCGACGCTTCCGACCTCTATGGACGCGACCTCACCACGCGCCGCACCTTTGCGGTGTCGCGCAGCGCCACCCTCAAGTGGTTCCCGGAGATCGTCGACCGCTGGGTGGTCTGGGTCGAGGCCGACGACGCCGCCGGGCCGTATCACGTCAAGGCGCGCGACCTGGACGCCGCGAGAACCTACAGGATAGCGACGAGCTCCGTCCTCAGCCCGGTCGGTATCGACAGCCGCGCGAGAGGCTCGCGGACCGTCTACACGGCCGTCTACACGTCGGGCAAGGGCAACATCAGCGGGCGTGACGTCCCCGACGGCAAGCCGTTCACGATCTCCGCGCGCAGCACGTTCGAGTGGATGCCGGACATCAGTCACAACCGCGTCGTGTGGTGGGAGTCGGGCGGACGCATCATGCTGCGCAACCTCAAGACCAAGCGGCGCACGTTCGTCCATCGGGGCTCGCGGCCGCGCGTCGACGGAGAGTCCGTCGTATGGGACGGGGGCGGCCACGGCGGCGCCTTCGTGACGGACTACGTCAAGGGCGCCAGGATCTACGCGCGCAACGTCGCGCGCGGGTCGGGCGTCGTCGCCATCGGCCAGAACAACCTGACCTGCCTCTTCCCCGCCGTCAGCGGCCGTCGCGTGGTGTGGGAATCCGGCCCCGCGGAGCGCATCCTCAGCCACATCCACATCTATGGGCGCCGCCTGCAGTAGCCGGCCGGCGCCGGCCCACCTGGTCGCGGCTTCACTGCGACCGCCGCATGCGACCGTCGCTCAGCAAGGGGCGAGGAACGCCTGAGCCTTCTCCATCCAGGCGGGGATGTCGATTCCCTGCGGGCACTTCTCCACGCACTCCCCGCAGGACGTGCACGCGTCGGCCCGCTCGCCGTCGGAGAGGAACGCCCCGTAGGCCATCTGCTGGCGCGCCAGGTTGTCGTACATGTGCGCGTCGTTGTAGAGCTCGAACACGTCGGGGATGGCCACTCCCTGAGGGCACGGCATGCAGTAACGACACGTGGTGCACGGGATCGGGCTGAGCTCGCGGTACAGGTCGCGCACCCGCGCCACCAGCGCGAGCTCGTCGTCACCGAGGAGTCCCGGGCGTGACCGGTCGGCGAACGCCAGGTTCTCCTCGACCTGCTCCATGGTGCTCATGCCGCTGAGCAGAAAGGAGACCTCGGGCGCGTTCCACACCCACTGCAGCGCCCACTCCGCCGGCGAGCGCCGCACCGTTGCCTCGCCCCACACGGCCTTGACCGACGGCGGCAGGTTGCGCGCCAGGGCGCCGCCGCGAACGGGCTCCATGACGATGACCCCGAGGCCTTTGCCGGCCGCGAGCTCCAATCCGGCGCGGCCGGCCTGATACTCCTCGTCCATGTAGTTGAACTGGATCTGGCAGAACTCCCACAGGTCGGTGGCGGCGATGATGCGCTCGAAATCCTCGTAGGTGCCGTGGAAGCTGAAGCCGAGGTGGCCGATGCGCCCGTCGGCCAGCGCGCGTTCGGCGGCCGCGAGCTGGTCTTGCTCGACGACCATCCGCCAATGCTCCGCGTCCAGCGAATGGAAGAGGTAGAAGTCGATGTGGTCGTCCTGCAGCCGCTCAAGCTGGATGCCGAGGATGCGGTCGAAGTCGTCAGGCTTCTCGACGTTCCACACCGGCATCTTCGTGGCCAGCTTGACGCGCTCACGATACCCGCCTTTGAGCGCTTCGCCGAGCCACGTCTCACAGGTATCCTCGTGGTACATCCAGGCGGTGTCCACGTAGTTCACGCCGCCGTCGATGGCCCGGTGCAGCATCCGCGTGGCCAGCGGGTAGTCGATGCTCTTGAAGTCCGGCTTGCCGTCGGCGCCGGGCAGCACCGGCAGGCGCATGGCGCCGAACCCGAGGGCCGACGGCCGGAAGTCGAGCCTGCCGAAGTCGCGATACTGCATGGTTCCATGCTACCCGATTGGCCTCCGGAGCGGAGTCGACCGGCGGTGCGGCGAAGACGAACGGGCTATAGACTCGGCGTCAGTCGTCCCGGGAGAACGCCCATGTCCAAGCTCGTCCAGCACCCAGAGATCATCGTCCAGGCCCGGCGGGGGGGCGTCGTCGAGAGCGTGCACCGCGCCTGCGCCGCGCTTGCGGCTCCCGACGGCGAGATCGTCGAACGGTGGGGCGACCCCGGAATGGTCACCTTCTGGCGCTCGTCGGCCAAACCCCTTCAGGCGCAGGCGTGGCTCGCCGACGGCACCGTGGACCACTACGGCTGGGGCGCCGAGCAGCTCGCCATCATGAGCGCCTCCCACGACGGTCTCGATGTCCAGGCGGATGTGGTGCGGGCGATGCTCGCCGACATCGGCCTCACGGAGGACGACCTCCGCTGTGACGCGAAGCTCAAGGCGCGGCACAACTGCTCCGGCAACCATACGGGCTTCCTGGCCGCAAGCGTGCGCCACGGCTGGGACATCGCGACCTACCAGGCGCCGGACCACCCAGCGCAAGTCGCCGCGCTGCGCGCGTTCGCGGCGTGCACTGATCTGCAGCCCGAGGACATCGCGACCGCCGTGGACGGCTGCGGCATCGTCTGCTACGCGACGCCGGTGACGGTCGCGGCGAGCACCTATGCCCTCCTCCCCGAGCTCCTGCCGGAGATCACCGGCGCGATGCGCGCGCACCCCCTCCTCGTGGAGGGTCCGGAATGGCTCGATACGATCCTCATGGAGAGCATGCCCGGCGCCACCAGCAAGAGCGGCGCCGAGGGCCTGGGCTGCATCTCCCTGCCCGACGGACGCGGGTTCGCCGTCAAGGTGGTCGACGGCGCCGACCGCGCCATGGAGCCGGCCGCCGTGGCCGTGCTCGAGGCGGTCCTCGGCGCCGATGCCGTCCCGGACCCCGTGCACGCCGTCGGGCGCCCGTCGATCAGAAACGACGCCGGCGATGTGGTCGGCGAGCTGCTCGCCGTCACTCCCGCCTGAGGCCGGCCCATCGGCTCATGACTCACTGCCGTACGGGCGGCCGACTGGCGGAGCCTCCCCGCTGCGATAGACTCGCGCTCACGTGACAAGAGCCCCCGGACTTCCGGCGGTTCACGGCAGCGCGGAAGGAGGGCGACATGACCATCAAGCTCGGATTGCCGAAGGGGAGTCTGGAGCACGCGACGATCGACCTCTTCCGCCGCGCCGGTTTCCTCATCACCGTGGCGGAGCGCTCGTACTTCCCGGCCATCGACGACCCCGACCTCGAGTGCATGATGGTGCGCGCCCAGGAGATGGCGCGCTACATCGAGGACGGCGCGCTCGACTGCGGCCTCACCGGCCACGACTGGATCGTCGAATGTGAGGCTCAGGTGTACACGGTGAGCGACCTCGTGTACGCCAAGCAGAGCTTCGGCACCGTGCGCTGGGTGTTGGCGGTACCCGACTCGTCGCCGGTGCGCTCCGCCGCCGACCTCGAAGGCAAGATCATCGCCACCGAGCTGGTCGGCGTGACCAGGCGCTGGCTGGCGGAGCGCGGCGTGACCGCCAAAGTCGAGTTCAGCTGGGGGGCGACCGAAGCCAAGCTGCCGGAGCTCGCCGACGCCATCGTCGAGGTCACGGAGACCGGCAGCTCGCTGCGCGCCAACAAGCTGCGCGTGGTCGAGACCGTGCTCGAGAGCACGACCCAGCTCATCGCCAACCCCACGAGTTGGGCCGACCCCGTGAAGCGGCGCAAGATCGAGGACGTGGCGATGCTGCTCCAGGGGGCCATCACAGCCCTCGACAAGGTCGGCCTCATGCTCAACGTGCGGCAGGACGACCTGGCCGGCGTGCTCGCCGTGCTGCCCGCGCTCCGCAACCCGACGATCTCGCACCTCAGCGACCCCGGCTGGCTCGCGGTCAACACGATCCTCGAGGAGAGCGTGGTGCGCGCGATCATCCCGCGCCTCAAGGAGACGGGCGCGGAGGGCATCGTCGAGTTCCCGCTGAACAAGATCGTCATGTAGCCGCGGCGCCCCCGACGCGCCGCGGCGCAGGACGAAGCGAGGCGAGCACGTTCCTCGGTCCGGGTCAGACGCCGGCGAGACGGCGGGCGGCCGTGAGGGCCTCCCGCTCCGTCAGCCGCGCGTACGACGGCAGCAACTCGTGCGCGGTGACCGGCAACCAGATGAACCCGTCGCGCTCGTCGCCGACCGGCGTGGCCAGCCCCTGTGCGAAGCGCCACGCCGTGAGCGCCGCGGCGAGCGCGTCCAGCGAGTCGTGATCGAAGTACTCGTCCCAGACGATGCCGGCGGCGCGCAGCACCGCGACACGCACGCGCAGACCCGCGCGCCCGCTCTTGGGCGGCGGCGTGCCGCCGAGCAACGTGGTGAACGCCGCGTGCGGATAGACCTCGAGCGCCGCCGGCGCCTGGCCGAGCGCCGCCGGCAACGCCCCTGGGGCCGGCGGCTCGAAGCCGCGCCGGCCCAGTTCGCGAAAGTAATCCCAGCCCGTCTCCATCCACGCGTAGCGACCGTCGGCCCTTGCGGCGACGGCACGAGTCGGGACCTGGTAGATGGAGATGCGCCGATGAGCGAGGTCCGCGTCGCCGGCCCGCGGCCGTGACGCGGCCCCGCCCCACGCCCGGCGCGGGCGCTGCGGCGCGTCGACGCCGACGGCGACGGCGCCGAGGCTCTGGAGCCACTCCACGAGGCGTGCGCGGTCGCCGGGCACGCGCTCGTCCGCTTCGCGCCATGATTCGACCTCGAGCGTGCGTCCGCAGCGCACCGCGACGGCCACGCACGGCCTGCTCGCGGCGATATCGATACCGACGACCACCGGGCCAGGGTCCATGGTGGCAGCCTAACAGACCCCGATCGCGCCGCGAAGGCGCCGCGTGGCCAGGGCGTCACCCCCCGTGCCGATCAGGGCTCAGACAGGCTCACATCCTTGACTCCCCGGGTGCGCCACGTCGGGAAGCCTCCCCTGGCGACGAAACCGATGACGTTGCGCGTGCCGGGCTTGAGCAGCGCCGCGGGAATCGTCACCGCGCGCGTACTGCTTTTGGCCGTCTCAAGATACAGCGTACGCACATGGTTCGCGCGCAAGTCCCGCGCCGTGGCCGCGGGATGGTCCCACGCGCGCGAGTCGTACACGTCGACCCAGCTCCCGAGACCGCGATACGCGCGTACAGGGGCGCCGGCGGCGGCGGCCTGCGGCAGCGCCGCCGCCGTGAGGGCGAGCAGGACGAACGAAAGCGCCGCCACCGTGACACGCCGGCGCGCACTCGCGCGCCGGTGGCGGCGGACGGAGAGAGAAGAGAGAACGGTCACGCGCGCACCCCCACGGTGGCTGCCTGTGCGCGGCCCAGTATAGCCGTGGTAGGGTGCCCCGACAGCGGCGCGGAGGAGGACGAGTGAGCATCGAGTACGTGGAGCAGCAACTCGGAGCGAGCGAGCAAGTCCTGTACACGGAACGCCACCACTGGATCTTCTTCGTCGCCGAGATGGTCAGGTGGATCCTCTTCGCCGCGGCCGTCCTCGTCCTGATCATCCTGCTTCGCGTCTGGTGGCTGCCCGACGCGGGCTGGGTGTGGTGGCTGCTGCTCGTCTTCCTCATCCCCGCGGCTCGCATCGCCTGGGGTTATCTGTCGTGGAAGATGAACGTCTACGTGCTCACCAACCGCAGGGTCATCGAGGCGACGGGGGTGCTCAGCAAGCGCGTCGCCGACTCGTCGCTCGAGAAGCTCACCGACATCGTGCTCAAGCAGTCCATCCTCGGCCGGGCGCTCGACTACGGCGACATCGTCGTCCTCACCGCCGCGGCCGGCGCCGGCATCAGCAACCTGAAGCAGATCCGGGGACCGCTGGCGTTCAAGACGCAGATGCTCGACGCCAAGGAGCGGCTCGATCAGGAGATGGGTCAGAGCGACTGACGCGACCGCCGCCGTCAGGGCACCCGCGCCCTCACCCCCCGCGGCGGGCGCGTTTGATGTCCTCGAGCGTCGGAAACGAGAGCGCCTCGGCCTCGCAGAGCGTGCCGCAGTGCGAGCAGCCGGTCACGCAATGGTCCTTGCGGGCGACCACGACCGCGCCGTCGACCCAGGCGTACACATCGTTGTGACAGAAGTCGATGCAGGTACCGCAATTGGTGCAAGCATCCGCGTCCAGCGTGGGACCCCAGTCGATGCGCGCGCGGAGCTGCTCGGGTGTCTGGTCGGTCATGGGGTCTCCTTTGGAAGTCCTGATGGGGGTACGGACGTGGCGGCGAGGGGGTCGCAGCCGACGTCGTCACAGCCGGCGACGACCGCCGCCGGCAGCGGTTCGTCCGTGGCGCTCCAGTACCTGCGACCCAGCCACAAGGCGACGCTCACGAGCCCGATGAGCACCGGCACCTCGACGAGGGGTCCGATCACGGTAGCGAAGGCCTCGCCCGAGTTGAGGCCGAACGTGGCGATCGCCACCGCGATCGCGAGCTCGAAGTTGTTGCTCGCCGCGGTGAAGCTCAGCGTCGCCGTCTTGGAGTAGTCGGCGCCGATCCTGCGCCCGAAGAAGAAGCTCACGAAGAACATGATGACGAAGTAGAGCAGCAGTGGGACCGCGATGCGCACGACGTCGAGCGGCAGCTTCACGATCAGGTCGCCCTTGAGGCTGAACATCACGAAGATCGTGAACAGCAGGGCGATCAGTGTCAGCGGGCTGATCCGCGGGATGAACCTCTGCTCGTACCACTCGCGCCCCTTCGTCTTGAGTGCGACGAAGCGGGTGAGCATGCCGGCCAGGAACGGGATGCCCAGGTAGATGGCGACGCTCCTGGCGATCTCGCCGATGGTGACGTCGACCGTGGCGCCCTCGAGACCGAACAGCGGTGGCAGCTTGGTCACGAAGAACCAGGCGAAGACGCTGTAGAACAGCACCTGGAAGACGCTGTTGAAGGCGACGAGGCCCGCGGCGTACTCCGTATCCCCGCGGGCCAGCTGGTTCCACACGATCACCATGGCGATGCAGCGCGCAAGACCCATCATGATGAGGCCGACCATGTACTCGGGATAATTGTGCAGGAAGATGACCGCGAGGAAGAACATGACGAACGGGCCGATCAGCCAGTTCTGCACCAGCGAGAGGCCGAGGATCCTGTAGTCGCGAAAGACGTCGCCGAGCTCCTCGTAGCGGACCTTGGCGAGTGGAGGGTACATCATCACGACGAGGCCCACCGCGATCGGGATGTTGGTGGCGCCCACCGACCAGCGTTCGATGAACCCGGGAAGACCGTCGAAGAGCCAGCCGAGGCCCACGCCGGCCCCCATGGCGAGGAAGATCCACAACGTCAGGTAGCGGTCCAGGAAGGAGAGGCGGCGGCGGACGAGGGCGGTCATCGCGCGTCCTCCGGTGGTCCGGCGAAGCGTGTGACGAGTGAGGTCTCCGCCAGTGCCGCCCGCAGCCGTTCGAAGTCGTAGGGGACGCGTATGAACTCGACGACCGGCGGGCCACCCCCGGCGGGCGGATCGACGACCGCGTAGCAAGCGCGCCAGTCCCCATCCTTGGACCGACCAGCGCTGCCCACGTTGACGAAGAGGGTGGAGCGGCCATCGCGGCGCTCGACCTCACGGGCATACGGAAGGTGTGTGTGACCGAAGAGGATGGCGCGGTAGGTGTATTCCGCCGCCATCCGCGCCATGGCGCTCTCGGGCCGGTCCTCAAAGAGGTACTCGTTGATACGGCGTGGGCTGCCGTGCACTGCCAGGAGCGCGCCGCCGGGCACGTCGAGTATGAACCGGTCCTCGAGCGTGCGGAGGTAAGCCCGCACATCATCAGCGGCGGATTGCTCGGTCCACGTCAGCGAGGCGGCCCCCTCGACCCGTTGCTGATCGGTCTTGTAGATGCAGCCGCAGTCGCCGGTGGCGAAGCCGATACCCTGGTCGTAGTTGCCCATCACACAGGGGACGCCGCGGTCGCGGACGACACGGGCGACCTCGTTCGGAAAGGGGCCGTAGCCGACGAGGTCGCCGAGGCAGATACAGGCCGGTACGCCGCGGCGCTCGCTATCCGCAAGGACCGCCTCAAGCGCCGGCAGGTTGCCGTGCACATCGGAGAACACGGCGAAGGGAGTCTGCGGAGTCAGCGTCTTCATAGGTCAACATTTATATAAGCACTGATTGACCATAGAGACAAGTGCATGTAGTATCCACGCATGCCCCACCCCGGCTCCATCGATGAGTTCGTCCCGTTCTTCAAGGCGTTCTGCAACGGCACGCGGGCGGGACTCGTGGAGCAACTGCTCGGCGGCGAGCGCTGCGTGTGCGAGCTCACCGCCGACGGCGAGGCCAGCCAGCCGCTCGTCTCGCATCACCTCGCGATCCTGCGCAACGCCGGCTTCGTGAGCACGCGCAGCGAGGGCGCGCGGACCTACTACTCGATCGACTGGGAGCGCCTCGACGCCGCCCTGGGCGCGTTCCGCGACTACGTCGCCGAGCGCCGCGCCCACCCGCGGGCCGGGCCCGGCTGCTGAGCCGTCCCGGGGCTCAACCCCTCTTCGGCTCGTACTCCTTGCCCACGCTCCAGCACTTGGCGACCGGATCGCCGAGCGACCAGTACTTCTTGCTCGCCATGTCGAACAGCAGCGGCCTCAGCTTGGCGATGTCCACGACACCGTTGGTGAGCACGGCGACGTCCGCGTAGGTGCCCACGACCTCGCCGACGAACAGGTCGTGCGTCGGGAGCTTCACGTGGTCGATCAGCTTGAGCTCCATCGTCACCTTGCACTGCTCGATCATCGGCGCCGTGTCCAGCTCGCCGTAGAAGAGGTCGAACAGGCCGCTCTTGTCCTCCTGCGTGCCGCTGACCATGCCGATGTGGTCGGTGATCGCGACCATGTCCTCAGACGGCAGGTTCACGCTGAAGGTCTTGTTGTCGAGGATGCCCTTGTTCGTCAAATGGATGTTGCCCATCCCCAGCGTGACGCCCCTCAGGTGGGCGATGCCCACGTGGGCGATCGTCGCGAAATCCGGCTTGCCGTCCACGGTCGCGCCGACGATGGCGGTGACGAGCGGGTACAGAGCGTTGGTGGCGCCGAGCTTCTCCTTCACGGGTGACCTCATTCCTCGCGGTGATCGTGTACGTGGCCGGTGCATACCCGCTGAGGGGTGGCGCGTAATCGGAGGCGCGGCGCGTCGACGGCCCGAGCCACGCGTCCGGGGTTTGCCGCGCGTGGGCGAGCCGTCATCATGAGAGCATGCCCGCAGGCCACGACAACGCCCAGCGCCGCCGCCCTCGACGGCGGCGACGGCGCCTCCCGCCCCTGCTCGTCATCGTCGTCGCCGGCCTCCTCGCGATCGTCGCCGCTTTCGCGCTCGCCAGCACGCTCGACGACGACGGGCGGCCCCACGGCCCGTACCTGATCGGCGCCTGGACCTTCGGAGACAGGGACTCGCTGGCGACCGCCGTGGAGGCCGGCGCCATCGACGAGGTCAGCGTGGACTGGCTGCAGTCGCGCGCCGACGGCGGCGTCAGCGCTCCACGCCTCGACCGGAGCTTCATCGATGAGGCGAGGCGGCAGGACTGCCGCGTCTTCGTCACCCTGACGGACTACGACGAGACCCGGCATGCCTTCGATCCCGCGATCTCCGCGGCGATCCTCCAGACCAAGGAGACGCGACGGCGCCACGCCGAAGCCGTCGCAGCGTGGTGCCGGCAGCACGAGGTCGCGGGCGTCGATGTGGATTGGGAGGCGGTGAAGGGCTCCGGGCGCGACCGTTTCTCCGCGTTCGTCGAGGAGCTCGCGGACCGGCTTCACGCCGACGACCGCCTGATCGCGGTCGACGTCTACCCGAAGATGAAGGAGCCGGGAAGCTGGCACGGCCCGCGCGGGCAGGATTGGGCGCGACTCGGTCGCGCCGTGGACCAGTTCCGCGTCATGACGTACAACTACTCGGGCTCGTGGTCCGGTCCGGGACCGCTGTCGCCGCCGGAGTGGATCGACCGGGTGCTGACGTTCGCGGAGACCCAGGTGCCGCCCCGCCGGATCGTGATGGGGCTCGGGTTCTACGGACGGGCGTGGCGCGGGGCGACGACCGAGGACCTCACCTGGGAGAGCATCAGGGCCATACGCTCCGCCCACGAGCCGCGGGAGTCCCGCACCGCTTCGAGAGAACTGCTCCTCGAGTACCGCATCGACGGCGACCGCCACCAGGCCTACTTCCCGGACGCCGCGGCGATCCGCGCGAAGCTGCGCATGATGGTGTCACGGCACCCACGCATCCGCGGCGTGTGCGCCTGGCTCATGGGCCAGGAGGACCCGCGCGCGTGGCGAGAGCTCGCACGCCTGCTCCACGCGCGCGGGCCGGCAGAGGACTGAGGCGGGCACGCGCACGCGGGCGGCCCCGGCGCCGCTGCGCCTTCCGGGGCCGCCCGCGCGGCAGTCTTGCTTCGGCGTGTCAGCTGCCCGACGGCACCAGCACGGTGTCGATCACATGGATGACGCCGTTCGCGGTCTCGACGTCCGCGGTCACGACCGTCGCGTCGCCGATCATCACGGTCCCGTCGTCATTGATGGTCACCTCAAGGGACTCACCGTTGACCGTCTCGATCATCATGCCGTCGCTCAGGTCGGTCGACATGACCTTGCCGGCCGCGACATGGTACGTCAGCACGTCGGTCAGGGCGCCCTTCGGGTCCGCCAGCAGAGCGTCCATCGTCTCCTGGGGCACCGCGGCGAACGCGTCGTCGGTGGGCGCGAAGACGGTGTACGGGCCTTCGCCACGCAACGTCTCTTCCAGACCGGCGGCCTGGACGGCGGAGACGAGCGTCGTGAAGCTGCCTGCCTCGACCGCCGTGTCGACGATGTCCTTGCTCTCCATCGTCGGCGACGGCGCCGGCGTTGCTTCCTCTTCCGTGGTGCCGCAAGCAGCGATCACGAGTGGCACCACCATCAATGCGACTACCATCAAGAACAAGTACCTGGCCTTCATCGTCCTACCTCCACCATTCTCGGTTCTCGTCTCCGGCCGTCGGCCGAAGCGGGAGAGAGCCTTCACCAGCGCCTCCGGCTCCCCGTGAGGTTTCAGTACCCAGCTTCACTATCAAGTAACCCGACCTTCAAGTTACTTGATTCCAGCGCCGACAGAAGGGAATAGCCACGAGGGGGCCGGGTGCTGTGCACCCCGGCCCCCTCGAAAGAGCCGTCCCTACGGTCGGCTCTGCAGTCCGCAGCAGCCCCCGTCAGGACGATGCCGGCGGCTCCGGTGGCAGCGGCGGCTCCGGCGCCTCAGGCGCGTCGCCGGGCGCCTCCGTCGTCGAAGCAGGCACGGTGGCGCCGCCGGCAGAGGCGGGACCCGCGGCGACTCCCACGCCGGACGCGCCGGCATCCGCCCGCTCCGCCGGCGGTGCGAGCGGCGCCGGCGCCAGCGGATCCGCCGCCGCCTTCCAGGCGTCGTCGCCCGCGGGTGGCGGCGCGGGTGGCGCCGTCGCGGCGGTGACCGGCGCCGCCGGCGCGGCCACGGCCGGTGACGCCGGCGTCCCGAAGCCGGCGGGCGGCGCGGGTGGTGCAGGCGGGATGCCGGCCGGACCGCCGGCCACGACCGGAGACGCCGCGCCGCCCAATTCCAGGTACATGACGCTCACGTAGCAGATCCAGTAGGGCGGCGCCAGGATGGCGAACACGAGAAACAGGAGGATGCCGGTGACGACGCCGGCCCACTCCTCCGCCTGACCGATGCCGACCGCGATGAGCACGATGACGACCACCGCGGCCGCCATCACGAGGCCGAGCACCACCACCATCCCGAACGTCCGCCACCAGCCGGCGCCCTTGACCATCGCGTTGCTGCGCCTTGCCGCCTCCCCGAAGGGCTGCCCTTGGTCGGCGATCAGCGGGAGCACATACAACCAGATCACGGAGAGCCAGACAGAGACCGCCATGCCGGCGAGCCAGCCGACGATCGGGATGACGTTGAGCATGCTCGTGCCGATGGAGACGCCGAACAGCACCAGCGCGAACAGCGCATAAGCGCCGAACCTGCGGAACGCGCCGAACAGGTCTCCGAACCGCACGCCGCGATCCTCGCGCGCGGCGCCGATCACCATCCCGAACATGCCACCGTAGAACGTCAGCGAGATCACCTGGATGAGGAACATGGCCAGCAGGTAGACGAGAAGCGCCACGAGCAGGAGCCCTGCGCCGAGACCGGTCAGGGACGACGTCGCGTCGTCCATGAGATCGACGCCGATGGCGATACCGGCGCCGGCGAAGATCGCCGCGAAGATCGCGAAGGCCACGCCGAACACGACCGCCATGATCAAGCCCACCACGAGGCCGGCGAGCACCAGCCAGCCCACATCCCGCCGCCACAGTCCCCATGCTCTTGCGAACACGTCGCCGATAGTCATGTGCTCCTCCCGCGTCGTTCTCCGCCTCAGACGTGTGTTCGCGGCCCCCGGCTGCTACCCTTGGCCCTACGCATGCGCGACCGTACCCGCAGGGAGCTCCCGAGAATCGCCGGCATGACGGCGGAGACGCCGTGACGGCCGCCCCGGACGGCGGCGTGCGGGCCGCGACGGACCCGGCGCCGAACGGCCGTTTCTCCTCCCCTGCCCCCTCCGCGACCTCCCACCTGCGCGACGCCGCACTCGACGCCGCCACCCGCCGGCACGAACGCCTCATTGCGGAGGCCCGCGCGATCATCGACGCCGGCAACGAGCGCGGCATCGTCCTCAGGCTCACGGGCGGCCTCGCCGTGCGCCACTACGCGATCGACCTCGCCTTCGCCGAACGCGAGTACAGCGACATCGACCTCATCGGCCTCAAACGTCAGGTCGTCGGCGTCGGCGAGGTGTTCCGCGACCTCGGCTACGCGGAGAACCGGCACGTCGCCATGGCGACCACCAACGGACAACTGCAGTTCTTCCTGCCGGATCCGTCGGCAGCAGCGCCGCCCGGGGCGACCGACCTGCCCGTGTACGCGGACGTGCCTCCCAGCGACCACGTCGACGTCTTCCTCGACGCGATGCGCATGGACCACGCGCTCGACTTCCGTGACCGCCTTCAGATCAACACCTACGCGATCGACCCGGCCGATCTCTTCCTCAGCAAGCTCCAGATCGTGAACCTCAACGAGAAAGACGCCCACGACGCGATCACCCTCGTCAAGGACGTCTACGTGGACTTCCGGCCCCACCCCGGCGTCCTCGACCTCCAGCATGTGGCGGAGGTCTGCGGTGCGGAGTGGGGCCTGTTCATCGACGTCATGAACAACATCGACACGGTCATCGACCACATCGGCGACTACGACCTCAGCCCCCGGGACGCCGCCCGCGTGCGTCGCACCCTGGAGCTCGCGCAGGACATGATGACCGAGCAAGCCAAGACCTTGCGCTGGCGGCTGCGATCGCGCATCGGCAAACGCGTGCGCTGGTACGACGAGGTCGAGGAGCAACTCGGAGGGCGTTCGGAAGACACGGCGCTCGCCGTGCGCACCAAAGCCGGGCGGCCGGCCGGCTGAGCCGCGGGCGGCCACACGCTGGCGGCTCCGCGCCGCCGGTGGTATCCTGCCGCTCCCGCCCCCTCCGGAAGCCACCGGCGGGCCACGCCATGAGCATCGTCACCTTCAACAACGTCGAGAAGTCGTTCGCCGGACAGCGCTTGTTCGCCACTGTCTCGTTCTCCGTCGACGGTCACGACCACGCCGTCCTCGTCGGGCGCAACGGAACGGGCAAGACGACGCTGCTGCGTCTCGTCTCCGGAGACGAGCCCCCGGACTCCGGCGCCGTCGTCCGGGCGCGCGGACGACGGATCTGGCTGCACGAGCAGACGCCGGAGCTCGAGCGCGACCGGCTCGTGCGCGACTACCTCCTCGAGGCGTTCGGCGAAGCCGTAGAGCTCGAGGAGGCGCTGCGCGCGACCGAGGAGCGCCTTTCCGGACTCGCCGAGCACAGCCCCGAGCTGCGCGACACCATGAAGGCCTACCAGCAGCTTCAGCGACGCTTCGAAGCCGCCGGCGGGTATGGGTATCGCGACCGGCTGGGCGGGGTGGCCGAGGGCCTCGGCCTCCCCGACGAGATGCTGGAGCGACGCCTGCTCTCGCTCTCGGGCGGCGAGCTGACGCGCGTCACGCTGGCGCGCGCCCTGCTCGCCGACGCCGATCTCCTCCTGCTCGACGAGCCGACCAATCACCTCGACATCGATTCGGTGGAATGGCTCGAGACCTTCCTCTCCGAGTATGAGCGCGCCTTCATCCTCGTCACCCACGATCGCCGCCTGCTCGAGAAGGTCGGGCGGCGCGTGCTGGCCGTGGAGCACGAGCACGTGGAGACGCAGGGCGGCGACTTCGCCACCTACCTTCGCGAGAGCGACGCCCGCCTCGAGCTCATGCGACGCGAGTACGACCAGGACGTCGAGAAGATCGAGCAGCTGCAGCGCTTCTACGACCGTTTCCACGCCAAGAAGGACAAGGCCAAACAGGCCAAGGCCAAGTTGACGCAGATCGAGCGCATCAGAGCCGGTCTGCGGGAGCCTCCCCGGCAACAGCGCAGCTTCAAGCTCGGGTTGCCACAACCGAAGCCGTCCGCGCGCGTCGTGCTGGAACTCAAGGCGCCGGCCGTCAGCGTCGGCTCCGCCGACGACGAAGCCGGCGCCCGCACCCTCGTGCGCGACGTGGACGTCGTGCTCGAACGCGGCGAGAAGGTCGCCCTCCTCGGCCCCAATGGGTCCGGCAAGACCACACTCATCGAGACGGTGGCCGGCCTGCGCAGCCTGGCGGCCGGCGTCTCGCACCTCGGGCACAACGTCCGCCCCGCCTACTACTCCCAACAGGGTCGCGAGCTGCGCGAGGCAGACACCCTGCTGGAGTCCGTGCTGCCACTGGCCGGCCACGACCAGGAGGCCGCCCGGCGCCTGCTGGGTCGTTTCCAGTTCGGGCCGGACGAGGTCGAGAAGCGCGTCGAGATGCTCTCCGGCGGCGAGCGCAGCCGCCTGCGCCTGCTCACGCTGCTGGTCGGAGACGCCAACTTCCTGCTGCTGGACGAGCCCACCAACCACCTCGACATGGGCTCCGTCGAGGCATTAGCCGACGCGCTCGAGGACTACACGGGCACCATCCTGCTGGTCACCCACGACCGGCATCTCATCGACCGGGTGGCGACCCGGGTGCTCGAGATCCACGAGGGCCGGCTGTGGAACCACCTCTCCGCGGCGCGCTACTGGGAAGCCCGCGGCGAGCGCGCCGGCGCCGCCGTCGTCGCCCAGCAGCCCGCCGGCCGCGGCGGCAACGGCGCCGGGCGCGCCGCGCCCGCCGGCGCCGCCGCCACGCGCGGCAAGGAGAGCGCCGAGGAGGCGCGCCGCCGGCGCGCCCGGCTGCGCGGCGCCGAAGCCGCCGTGCTTCGCGCGGAGAGGAGGCTCGGCGAGATCGACGCGGAGCTCGCCGAGCCCGAGAGCTACGACGACCGTGCAGTCCTCAACCGGCTCCTCGACGAACGTGGCATCGTCGAGGCGCAGCTGCAGCGCGAGTACGCGCTCTGGGAGAAGCTCGTCGACGAAGAGGTCTGACACGACTCCGCGAGCGCTCACGACACGACGGCGCTCGTCCCT